>DASWID010000056.1 GCA_036397855.1 Thermodesulfobacteriota bacterium
ATGAATCTTATTATGTTATTTTGATCGCTGGGAGGAATTTTGATATTGACACCGGCTCTAACAATATGTAATTATTTACTTTTGTAAAATTAAGAAAATGAGATTTACTCTAAGTTGGCTTAAAGAATATGTTGATTTTGATGCCCCTCCCGAGGAATTGGCCGAAAGGCTTACTATGAGTGGTCTTGAAGTTGAATCGCTCGAATATCTAGGGAAGGGGTTGGAGGAAATAGTCGTAGCTGAAATTCTAGATATACGGCCACACCCGAGTGCAAAAACGCTTCTCCTTTGCGATGTATCGGATGGTACCAAAAGCTATAAGATAGTTTGCGGCGCAAAAAATATGGGGGTTAATGATAAAGTGGCGCTTGCTAGACCTGGTACAAGGCTTCCAAGGAGTGGGAAGTTTACAGAGGGGGTTACAATTGAGACGACGAGGATAAGGGGAGAGTTGTCGGAAGGCATGCTATGTTCCGAGGTTGAATTGGGTTTAGGCGATGATCACGAGGGGATTATCATACTTCCCGAACACTCTGAAGTTGGAAGCAGTATTGTCAATCCGTTGGGACTTGATGAGGTAGTATTGGAAATTGGTGTAACACCTAATAGACCGGACTGCTTGAGTGTGATCGGGATAGCCAGGGAGGTAGCGGCAGTTTTTGCATCGGGGCTCAAATATCCAAAATTTCAATTACTAGAAGAGGGCGAAGATATAGATAAATTGGCTACAGTTGATGTATTGGATTCCGAAGGCTGTCCAAGATATTCTTGCAGGGTAATTACCGACCTAAAGATTGCTCCTTCGCCTAACTGGTTGAAAACGAGGCTCGAGAATTCTGGTATTAGATCCATCAATAACGTCGTTGACATAACAAACTTTGTCCTGTTAGAGTTGGGTCAACCACTTCATGCATTTGATTATGATTTAATCGAAGGAAATAAGATAATTGTCAGATCCGCAAATGAGGGTGAAGTAATACAAACACTCGATGGACTAGAGAGAGTTCTAATCTATGAAGATTTGATCATATCTGATGCTTCAAAGCCTATTGCAATGGCTGGTGTGATGGGAGGGGCAAGTACAGAGGTCTCAGATGCTACCAAAAACATTTTACTTGAAAGCGCATTTTTCAGTCCTGTTAGGGTAAGAAGGACCTCTAAGCGGACAAATTTGAAATCAGAGTCATCTTACAGGTTTGAACGGAAGGTAGATATAAACGGAGTAGTAAGAGCGCTTGACCGGGCTTCAGAGCTCATGAGAGAGCTCGCAGGAGGGACAATTTCGAGGGGTACCGTCGATGTTTATCCAAGTCCTGTCAGTAGAAGGGAAATAACGCTTTCCGCAAAAGGTATTAACAATCTACTCGGAACTGAAATCGAGCCAGATGAAGTCATAGAGATTATGAAACGACTTGATATCGAGGGAAAAGCGGCCAAAGGTGAAGAGTTAATGTTTATGATCCCGACTTTTAGGGTGGATATTACTAGAGAAGTGGATTTAATCGAAGAACTGGCAAGACACTATGGGTATAACAGAATCCCGACAACCCTACCTTCTGTTGTTATGAAAACAGAAGGATCAAAAATAGAAAAGATCATTGAAAACAGGATAAAGCAAATACTAATGTCCTATGGTTTTCTTGAAGTTATAAACTACAGTTTTGATGACCCTGCATATCTTGGACTGTTTAATTCTACTCAACCCATTGCGATATTGAATCCGCTCAGTAATGAAGGATCTGTGTTGAGGACTAGCCTTTTTTCTGGATTAATGAGAAACGTTAGTCTTAACCTGAATCGTCAAATAAATGATATAAGGGTTTTTGAAATTGGAAGGGTTTATATTCCAGAAGGAAACGTGTTGCCAAAGGAGATCACTAAACTTGTGGTTGCTGCCACTGGCGAGAGACAAGTGGAATTATGGGAAAAAGCCGAATTCGATTTTTATGATTTAAAAGGTGTTCTTGAGAGAATTTTTGAATTACATTCGCTTGCGAAAAAGCTGCGATTTGAGCAGACAAAACAGGTCGGTTTCCTTCATCCAGGTAAATCCTCAAGGGTTTTAATCCAGGATGAGGAAATTGGGATTTTGGGTCATCTTCATCCTGAGATTTTGGAAAAAATGGATATTTCACAAGGTATATATGTTTTTGAAATTGATTTGGATAAATTTGCAGAGTTTTACGTTGGAGAAGAGTTACAATTTGGACCCATTCCCAGATTTCCGTTCGTGAGAAGAGATATTGCCATCGTAGTGGATGAAGAATTACCTGTAGGTGACATAGTAGGTGAGATAAGAAGCGTAGAATCAAATTTGATAGAGGACGTAGGTGTATTTGATGTGTTTAAAGGTGGTTCGGTTGAAAAGGGTAAAAAAAGCGTTGCTGTTTCTATGATCTTAAGGGCCGCTGATAAAACACTTACGGATGAAGATGTGAATCAACTGCAGGCCATGACATTAGAAAGGCTGAATTTGGCCTTTGGCGCAGAATTACGTAAAATCTAAGGGGGAAAGATATGACAAAAAAAGAACTAGCAGATGTAATACACGTAAAGATAGGACTTTCAAGGCGTGAATCGGCTGAGATTGTTGAGTTTTTCTTTCAGACGGTTAAAGAAAAACTTGCTAATGGCGAAGGAATTAAAATTCCCGGCTTTGGAAGTTTCAGGCTTCAAAAAAGGAAGGCGAGAAAGGGAAGAAATCCAGCCACTGGTGGCGCGATCGTAATATCTGATAGGACAGTCGTGACGTTCAAGCCAAGCAGATTCCTTCGCGACTCTATAAATGAAGTACACGTTAGTGAATGAATCGAATCAGTAATGCGTTTAGGCAAAATTTCCTTGCTGGCCTTATTGTGACCGTTCCCTTTGGTCTCACGGTTTTTATACTCTTCACACTCGGAAAATGGATAGTCGAACTCTTGAGCGCTGCGCCGGCTAAGGTTCTGATCAGACCTCTTTCGCAGCTTCATCCATCTCTGTTTCAACTTTCCACTTTTGCGATCGGACTCACTGGAACAATCATTATAGTTCTTTTTGTTGGGAGTATTGCGAGATTTTATACGGGCAGGAAACTACTGGCAATCGGAGAATCAATTATTGCAAGAATTCCTCTGGCTAGAACGATTTATACAGCTTCCAAGCAGGTGATTGAAAGTATTTTTCTAACAACTGGTTTTAAGGGTCTTAAAAGGGTCGTCATGTTTGAATACCCAAGGAAAGGTGTTTATTCGATAGGCTTTGTTACCGGGACACTTAAACAAGATGCTAATCGTAATATCTCGGGCAAAAATCTAGTGGGTATTTTCGTTCCTACAACCCCTAATCCGACTAGTGGGTATTATATAATGCTTCCTGAAGAGGACATTAGGGAGCTTCCAATTAGCACAGAGGATGCCTTCAGGATTATAATCTCTGGCGGGCTTGCCGATAATCAATCCCAAAATGTTAAGTCTGGTAAGTAAGACGATAAGAAAATTTAACATGCTCATCCCGGGGGAGTGTGTTGTGGTAGGTGTATCAGGAGGGTCGGACTCACTTGGTTTGCTCCATGTATTGACGGAGCTGACAGACTTTCGACTAAAACTGATTGTGGCCCATCTTAATCATGGCATAAGAAGGGAGGAATCAAACCGAGACGCTGCACATGTGCGTAAGTTTGCTGACAAATTAGGTCTTCCCTTTGAACTACGGGAAATAAATGTGATTGAGTTTAAAAAGAGCGCCAATCTATCTTTAGAAGAAGCTGCAAGAGAGCTCAGATATAAGTTTCTGAGAGAAGTTTTAAATGAGTATAATGCGGATAAGATAGCTACTGCTCACACGCTTGATGATCAGGCTGAAACAGTTCTTATGAGATTCATTCGCGGAAGTGGATTACTCGGTCTTTCGGGAATACCTCCCGTAAATGATGATATAATTAGGCCCCTGATTGAGGTTAAGAAATCTGATATCGAGGATTACTTGAGATCAAAGGGTATAGAGTGGATGGAAGATTCTTCGAACAAAGAGAAAGTTTTTCTAAGGAACAGAATCAGGAATGAGCTTATTCCACACCTCATGACATATAATCCTAATATAAAGGAAACACTCGCAAGGACTGGCTATATAGTCGGAGTCGAAGAGGATTATATCAGAAGTGAGGCAAAGAACCATTTTGACAAACTGTTTTATAGCTTAAGAGATAGGGAGTTGGTGGGGAAACTTGCATATTATCGTGCGCTTTCTGAAGCGATGAAGTATGGGTTATTGAGATTAGCTATTGAGAAACTAAAAGGCGATTTGAAGAGGATTTCACTAGACCATATTGTTTCTATAAATGTGCTCCTAGATTCTCGAGAAGCATCTGGGGAGCTCTATCTTCCTGGAGAAATAGTGGTAGCGAAGGGTCATGGCCTCTTTGTGTTGACGAAGAAGGTTCTACTCAGGTGTAGTTTCGGTTACACTGTTGATTC
>DASWID010000057.1 GCA_036397855.1 Thermodesulfobacteriota bacterium
TATCTTGGCAATAAAGTTCAAAATCAAAAAAGGCTATTTTCAAGATGCACTGCGTTTGATGCGAATTTCCAAAAATCTAAGGGATATAGAAGGCGTAGAAAAGGCCGTCGCAGTAATGGCTACTGAAAAAGCCAAGTTTGCACTCAAAGATGCCGGTCTGATGACCGCAGAAATAAACGATGCTAGTGGAAGTGATCTAGTAATCGTTGTTGAGGCTAAGTCTCTAGAAATTGCAGAAGATACATTGGGCAAGATGGAAGAAATGATATCATCAGGTGGTCCACGAGCTGGGAAGCCATCTTCTTCTAATATACTTAATGATGAAATTCAAGCTATAAATATTGGACTTGAAGCCTTCAAGGACGCATTAGAAGCACAGTGGGTAAAGGTGAAGCACGTCGATTGGCAGGTCCCCGCAAAAGGTGACATGAAGTTAATAAACATTCTGAAGAAGATGTATTGATGTAAGAACCACTACGGCACCAAGACACCACGTTCTTAATTATATTAAAACAAATTCATGCCCTAGAGCCATAGTGCCGTTGTAGCCAAATCTGAAAACTATGATCATACTAACAAACGATCATATTGGAAGAACAGGATGCCTAACAAATTTCATCAAGCACTTCCACCGGAAGTTGATCATATCGCTGCTTTAATATTAGATTCGGCATTTAAAGTACACCGCGCACTCGGTCCTGGCTTGCTTGAAAGTGTTTATGAGGTTTGTCTTTGTCATGAGCTCTCAAAAGCAGGACTCAAGTTCCGTCGTCAACCTGACTTGCCAATAATTTATGACGGGATCAAGCTCGAGTCAGGACTGAGAATTGACGTTGTAGTTGAAGATCAAGTCATTGTCGAATTGAAAGCAGTAGAAACGATTATTCCTCTTTACGAAGCACAGATGCTGACGTATCTAAAGTTGACGGGCAAGCGATTGGGTTTACTTATTAATTTTAATATCCCCTTGTTGAAAGATGGAATCAAACGAATTATTCTGTGATCTTTAAACGACCACGACACTACGACACGATGTATTTGTTGTTTTAAAAAATGAATTATTTTCTTAGTGTCTTGGTGCCGTTGTGGTATAAATAATGAGTTTAAGAAATCCTGAAAGATTAAGAGAGGTTCTTTCAAATCCCAGGGGACTTGCAAGGGCATTTAGTCGGCACACATACGGAATGCTCTCTTGGGTAGATTTGTTTGGAACGAAGTTAAAGTCAATAAAAGGAATCGAAATGAAGCTGATCACGGCTAGAATAATTGCCGACAATGCGAAGCATGCGAAGCTTTTTTCTGATAGGGCTCAAGAACTCGGCGAGAATCCCGAAAAATATAAGCCGCCTCAAATTGGTCAGAAGATCTATGATATTCTCGAATCATATAACGATCCAATTGATGAATTTGCCTATGCGTTGGGATCACTGGTACATTTTTCTGCTTTACTGGATCTATATCAGAGCGTTGCAGATCCAAAAAGTCGAGAAATAATTGAGGAGGTTCAAAGAGATATTACAGAACATCTAACCATACTCGAAGATTATTTTGAAAAAGAACCACTCCCACGTGAAAGACAAAAACGTGCCGAAGAAATAAAGATGCTTGCCGATAAAATCTACACCGAAAGAGAAGATGAGGAGATAAAATGGTATGCAGAATAGATTGATGCCGACTTTTGAGGAGTTGCTTACACCCCTTCCCTTCTATAGTCCCAGGAAATGGTATTATGACTTGGCTTCTCTTCTTCTACGGTCGATTGGGAAGTGTTCCGAAGGGATAAAAGTAGGATTCCAACATGGTTTCGATTCAGGAATGATCATGAACTATATTTACAATAACGTGTCAAGTGGTAGATTTTACATTGGTAAAGTTATAGACAGGGTTTTTCTAAATCAGGTTACCTGCAAGGCTTTCAGGGCAATAAAAAATATCCAGAAGAACATGATAAAGGATTATATTCAAGAGAGAAATGGAAGCCCAACCTTTGTAGTTGATTTGGCATCGGGAAAAGCTGACTATATATATGAAGTACTCAGGGAAACTAACGCTTGCGTTAGGGCTCTTCTTCGTGACATCGATCAAAGAGCGTTAATGGAAAGCAGACAAATTGCTAAGAATTTAGATTTAGAAGACGTCGTGAGTTATGAACTTGCGAATGCCCTTGACCCTGACAGTTTGAACCGGATTACTCCAAAACCCAATCTTGTAATCGAAGTAGGACTGTATGGAATTATCCACGATGACGAGCAAATACGATTGCACCTCAAGAATCTTAAAAATATACTCGATCCAGATGCAATTCTTTTTAATGTTCAAACATACAATCCCCAAATTGAACTGATAGCTAGGACACTTAAAAATCAGGCTGGAGGAAGGTGTGTATGGCATCTACGTTCGGCAGATCTTGTGATTGGTTGGGCAGAGGGGGCAGGATTTAGGGATCCATATGTCGTGATGGATCCATATGGAATTTATGCAGTAGTCATGATGCGAAACAGCAATTAAGAATAAATTCCAGCCACAGAGTTCACAGAGAAAAAAAATTTAAGTAAATACTATGTTTCCTCTGTGGCTAAAGAATAAAGGAGATCAAAGTGATCAAAGAGAGGTTCGTACTAGGATGGAAAGACGAACACCAAGATTCGTTTGATATCAAAGATTACTTATCTGACAGAGTAAAATCTGTTATGGAAAGTCCTCACGGGATGTGGAACTACATGACATACAGGGATGCAATAGGGATTTTGGGATTAGATGCCGGGGGAATTTACAAAGAAGGAAGAATTGATTTAGACCCCAAAGAATGGGCTGATTTTGGCTGGATGTCTTGTTACGTAGGACCTCCAAAGAGCGCTGTCAAAGAAATGAAGTCTAGAACAAAGGCTTCAAACATTAATCCCTATTCACCCGATCTTATTAATCCGCTCAGGGATGCGTGTGCTTTATTGAAACTTGAACGACCAAGAGGAAGAGAGTTTGAAGTCATAGGAACAGAAGGGGGACAGGCAGGAATTTCTTACTTTCTCCAAACTATTCTCAATCATGGAGATGAAGTCATTATCACCGATCCGGGATATTTTCATTTTGAATCTGCAATTCTTATGGCCAGGGGAGTACCCGTGAAGATTCCTCTTAATCCTAAGAATGGTTTCTGTTTAAATCCTGACGAAGTTAAAGAATTTATTTCTCCCAGGACAAAAGTTTTAATCGTCTGCGATCCGATAAACCCATTTGGGACAGTTCAATCGAAAGAGAGTCTATTAGAACTAATCGAGATTGCAAATGAGCATAATATTTTCATCCTTAATGATATTACACACAACACACATCGAATTGACCCGACTTTTGAACATCACAGTATGAGTTCATTATGGAGAGACATTAACGTAAATAAGGTGGTTTCAGTTTTCAGTGTTTCGCATGGATATGGAATGGCGGGTGTTCGCATCGGATTTCTTGCCGGCCATCCAGAGCTTATGAGGCCATGTTTATTGACTAAAATTTCTTTAACCAGGCTTAACACAAATCTCATCGCTCAGTACGGAGCAATGGCCGCATTAAATGATCATGACTACGTCAGGAAGTCGGAAAGTATTATAAGACGCAATTACCGCATTATGAAAGAAATAATCGACAAAACAGAAGGTTTATCAATTCCTGTAGAACCCAGGTATGGCTTTTCCATGGTTTTAGATGTTTCCGGGACCGGCGTAACGGCCCAGGAGCTTACCGTGGCTTTGTTTAAACATCGAGTCGCCGTATATCCGGGAGATGGACTGGGCGATATCGGTGCAACCGAGTATATAAGACTCAATATATCCCGGCCGGACATCTGGGCATTTAGGCATTTTCGCAGTGCGCTGCCCATTGCTATCGAAGAAGCGAAATCGGGTATTTATCGCGACAGCGTTTACCAATTTTTTAAAAGTAAGCGAACAAAGCGTGCCCGTAAGATCTTACAGAAAATGAATGATTTGCACCTTGCTCGAGACACTTAGATCTGTATCCAGTTTTCAGAAATGATTAACAAATTATAGAATATATGCTAGGCATTCTTTAAGACGACTTTTTGTAGGGAACGCATACCTGTCCTGAGCCCTTCGAGCCTTCGACTGCGCTCAAGCCTCAGGATAAACTCCGTCGAAGGGGAAGTCGCTAGTTAAGCATTTACCGTAAAATAAATAATGGATAAGATAGAAGGCGTTTCGGTTGAAAAGCTCGTAAATGATTTCGGTTCCCCACTTTTTGTTGTCTCTGCTAAGACCATTAGAGATAATCTAAAAAGGTTTCGTGGCGAGTTTTCAGCTAGATATCCAAAAGTTGAAGTTGCCTATTCCTACAAAGCTAACTGTCTAAGTGGGGTGCTGGACATAATACACAATGAAGGGGCATGGGCCGAAGTAGCCTCCGGCTTTGAATATGAATTAGCAAGAAAGATTGGAGTACCAGGCGAATCCATTGTTTTTAACGGCCCCTACAAGAAAAAAGAGGAAATAAAAAAAGCGATTCGAGAAGGTGCCCTAATCAATGTTGACAACGAAAGTGAACTAAAGCTGTTGGAGGAAATTACATTCAAATCCAAACAGCCAATCGAGGTGGGTATCAGAATTAATACAGATGTCGGGATAAACCAGTTGCCTGATAGATTTGGATTTAACATTGAATCAGGCAAAGCTTTGGAGATCGTAAACTATTGTACAAAGAAAACGTCTATCAGAATAGCAGGGATTCACATCCATATTACAAGCTATATCATTTCCCCGGAAGTCTTGAATAACAAGACCCCTGCAAAGAGTATAGAACTTATTTGGCCAAAAGACTCAAATTTGTACAGACTAGCGGCGCATAAAATTACTTATTTTGCTGAAGAAATAAGAAAGAGGTTTGGTATAACCTTAAAGTACATAGACATGGGAGGCGGGTACCCGACACTTGATTCAATCACATCCTATGCAAACGCCATAGTTGAGCCAATGTTAGAGATGTTCGATCATGAGCACCCCCTTTTGATACTGGAACCTGGAAGAGCAGTTGTAAAAGATGCTGTAGAACTCATAACAACTGTTGTCGATGTTAAAGAATTATCGAATGATACAGCTTCAGTCGTAGTCGATTCAGGAATAAATATTCTTCCTACATCATTCTGGAAGTTCCAGCAGATTGAACCCATCAACAAAAAAGCTGTCAGCTCGAAGGAGACTGTTGTTTATGGGCCACTTTGTCTTCAGACAGATATTTTGGGTATAACAAAACTCCCAGATCTGAACGTAGGCGACAGGCTTGTTATAAAAAACGTCGGGGCATATAACATTTCTCAAGCCAGTTCATTCATATTCCCGCTCCCTTCTATAATTCTTACGGATAACAACAAGGTGAAAGTTCTAAGGAGTTCAGAAACAATAAAAGACGTTATATAGTTTGAAAACCGAATGTCATAAACTTTTATTATGAGTCACCAATCAGATACATTTCACCAGTAGGTTGTGGCACACCGCCGGGCGGCTCAAGTGTAACCGCGAATTTCTTAATCCGGCCCGTTTCCGGAAGTGTTCCTAGTTCCATAATGTTATTCCCTTTATCATCTACATTAAGAACGCCAGTCATCTCTTTGACCCGGGCCAATTTGTTCAGCATCTCAACATCAATTAAGTTATAATAAATGTTTCTAATGTGGAAAAATTATCTACTACGGAGCAAAGTATTTATCTAGAAGCTAGTAAGGATGAAACAGATCAGGCTAAGAACTTTTATAATATTATCCTTGGTACTACATATTGTCCTTATAAGTGCTTTCGTCGCAATGTTCCTGCCAAAGCGAGCAATCTTTAGAACTGAGCAAACTCCAATATCAATCGGCATTCTGACTCAAAGCAATGGCACTGATAATGCAAAGGATGGCTCTTTAGATTCTATTGCACCTAATGCTTCAAAACATAAAGAAACCCAGAGAATAAATGATTCAGAAAACAGGGGGATGATCCCAGTTCATGATAATAAAAAAACAATAGAACAAACTCATAATGAAAAGGATAAAACAACTGTAAAAGAAAAAGTTAAAAATAAAGTTGCCGTATCTTCTGACTCAAGTGCAGCAGAAAACGAAAGGACCAATAATGACCTTGCCATTAGTGATACTGACAAAGAAACAACCGATCAAAGAACAGCCAGTTTAAGTGGTAACGAAAATGCGGATCTTAAAGACGACTTAGGTACCGATTCTTCAGGCCATCATATTGAGCTTGCTTTTCCAAATTATAAAATCAATCCTAAACCCAGGTATCCGATGTTAGCCCGGAGGAAGGGATATGAAGGAACCATTCTCTTGAGAGTATTTGTAGTTGAGAGCGGTGGTGTGGGTGAAGTAGAATTAGAGAAATCATCCGGGTATGAGATTCTGGATGAGTCTGCGCTTAAAGCCGTGAAGGAGTGGGTTTTTATACCAGGGAAAAAGAACGGAGAACCCATTTCAAGTTGGGTAACAGTTCCGATCAAGTTTCAATTAAATAGCGGTTAATCATCGATTCACATTTTATTTATCTTGACAGACCCACCTGTAGCTATATGAAATTTCATAATTATCGTCTTTTTTATCTCTAGCTTGCCCGCAAATCACGGTTGCATTAAGAGTATATTTGTTATCGTTTTTCGAAATTATATTTTTATATTGTGGGCTGCATTCCCCGCTGCACTTTTTGTAAAGGTTTTTACCATCTTCCCCCTTACCCTGTGAAAAGTTAGAGAACCAACTCTCGAGAGCCTGCATAGTGTCAAATTCCTTATCATTGTATGTCAACGGATTTTCTTCAGTTTCATCCTGCAACGTTTCGCATTTTTCATGTTGATCATAATTAGTTAAAAAATTATTCGGTATAGATTGGAAAACAATCATCGGCTCATGGGGGAGCTGACAATTAGATGGGCAAAGATCAGCGGGTTTTTCTGCATTCGTTAAGTCCGCCTCAGCTTTGTTTAACATCTCTTTCGTTTCAAAGCGAATCGATCCTTTTTTATTTTGCACGTTTGCCAACATGGAAGCTGAAGCAAGGCTAGACTCTACCTTTATATCTCTGACAAGAGTAGAACAATCTCTCTCGTCTTCAGCTTTTACAAGCATTGAAATAGATGATAAAACGATTAAACAAATAGCTAATGTAATTCTCATATCATCCTCCTACATCTTTTTCCAATTAATGATTGCTGTATTTACAGAGAAAATGGTCTGATCAGCCAGAAAACTATTCCTTTTAATGTATCGGATTCGAAGGTAATTTTAACAAAAACCGATGTTCATTTTTTGGTACTTTTAACTCTGGATTATCTTTCAGACTCTTTAATAAATTCGCTTAACCTCTACCATATCACCGACCCCTTCCACCTCAAGAAGAAACTTGTCACCATCCTGCCAAACTGTCACTTTAGGACGATAATTATATACATACTTGTATTTGTCCTTGATCTGTTGCCACTTCTCTCCATTTTCTAATGTAAATATTTTTTTAATCTCAAATCCCTCAAATACGTCCTCCATATGACTTTCCGTCACTTTTTGCATAATATTTCCACTACCTATTCTGAACGGCTATGGCTACATTCAGTGAATTAAACTAAACAAAGAGTACAAAGATTTTAGCATAAAAAAAAGTTAATAAAAGAAGGAGCAACAACTTCAAAACAATACGCAGATCTTGAGATTATGATTAAAGAGAACTCTTAGACTTTTACGTCTATATCTTAATATTCATTTTCCAGATCAAAAGCAACTGATATGTGAGAAACTAAAACTCCAAACCTTGATTACCCATCTACGTGCGCCTCAAAAGTCCTATTCTAATTAATCACACAGGAACAATTTTATTGTAACACTGGAACAGCACCCAGCACCTCTATTCCCTTTGGATACATAAACATTGAGGCCATACCCAGAGTGCTTCCGTTTCTTAAGTATGTATCTTTGCTATGAGGCGGCAACGTTACCGGTAACACACCCGTCTCCTGAGCAATTTGAGTTCCCGCTCTGGGAGCCGATGTCTGATAGTAGCGCACCCTTACCTTCACGTCCTTATAGGCTATATCGCTCGTGTTCTCAATTGTAACATGATGTATGATTGCCACAGCACTCCAGGTTGAATAAATGGTCCAGTCGGTGATATTAATATACCACTCCGGATGCTCAATCATCGGTTTACTGTAATCAGACGATTTAGCGCTCGGATTGAGAAGCATAAAGGCAATCAAAGTAATAATAGTTGCTATCTTGGAAATTTGCATTATGATTCTCCGCCTTATCCGCGTGGTGATGGACTTACAAGCAAAAGTACAGTCACATTATAGACCATTTAATTATCAATCTCCAGCATCTTCGGTTTGTTCAGTTCAAATTTAAACTCAAATTTCATTGCATTACTAAAGGACCGTCGGACTCGCACTCGTCAAAAAAGACACTTCAGGTCTTACCACCAACCCCAGGGGCCACCTAACCAATCCCAGGAGTTCATTTCCATTGCTGCTTCTTCGTTTATAAATGCAGCTTGCTGCTCCGCAGCCTCCTGGGCTAACTTTTCATAACGGTCGTAAGCTGCCTGATCGCCAGTATAAACACACTTACAGTTGTAAGGATCCGCATAGAAGTATAGTGGATTACCATCCTTGACACGGTACTGAAGATTAAGAGGTGGTAACGAATTCAACATCTCTTCCTTTTCAGGGGTGTCCGCCGGAAGCATCTTGAAGCCGGCAGCAGCTAACAGGCTATCCACTTGTTGTGCCTCGCTCGTGCGTATTCCAGCACAACTCAAATGCATTAATATCATCATGCCAATTATTGTAAGGAGGGTTATTTTCATCATTACTTAAACCCTAGCTACTGAAAACGTTGCTCGCGCAGTACATCCGTGCCCAGGACTGGTCATTTGATCATTTGACAATTTGATCATCCGATATTGGGGGATGCGGGGTGTGATTAGAGCCCAACCGTTATATTGGCACCACCCGAGCCCAAATTGTTAGATATTACAAGTCGAATAACAAGGCTAAGTAGTAATAAAGAGATGCGCAAATAGAAATCTTTTTTTCGACATTTACGTTAACAAATCATTTGAAGCAAGGAATTCAATAAACAGATAACACCTGCGCTGACAAGCTCGAGCTCCATATCAATAGATGCCAAAAGACTTACAGATTATCCAAGCGTAATATTTATCGCAACTTATCATTAAGACTTGAATTGAGAAGACACCATATCGAGATGGTCTAAATCTTTCTTGCTGAGAGTGAACCTCATGGAATCAGTATTATTTTTTGCCTGTTCAACAGAAGTTGCGCCGGGTATGGCAACCACACTACTCCCGTTGAAATTTATTAACCAGTTGAGTGCGATCTGAGGCGCAGAGACTCCGTATTTAACCGATAAATCTCTCAGTGCATCAATTACAGGACGGCTTTTTTCGAGACCTTCGCGCTTGAAGGGGCTGGTATACTTTCTAAATCCTTCCCGTATTCGGATTAAATCAGGATTATCATGAAACTTTCCAGTTAACAATCCTCTGGCTAAAGGCGAATGAGCAATAATTGTAATGTCAAGATCTTTAGCTGCATGTAAGATACCATTGCTCTCAATCTTCCTGTTAAGTAGGCTGTAGCTCACTTGGTTTGAAACAAGACCTTGTCCATACTTTGACAGTTCACTGTGAGCCCTTACCATTTGCTTTGCCGAAAAATTGCTAACCCCTACATAACGGATTTTCCCCTCCTTTACCAGTTCCGCCATCGCTTTAATTTCGGATTGAATCGAAGAAAATGAAAAGGGGTTATGAATTTGATATAGATCAATACAGTTGGTTTTCAGCGCTTCTAATCTTTTTCCAATTGTTCTGGTGATTGACGGGGCCGTTCTGAACACAGGCCACCACTTCGTAGCAACAATTATTTCATTATATGATTTACCACACTTTTTTAAAGCGTTGGAAAGTGCTTTCTCGGACTCCCCCCAACCGTATACCTCAGCGGTGTCAAACCAATTTATACCCCCCTTTAAGCTTTCTTCAACAATTCTCGCTATTCCATTATCATCTAACATTCCCCAATACTTCCCTGATAGACCCCTCCTCTTACTAAACTGCCAACACCCAAGCCCAATGGGGGAGACCATCAGTCCAGAATATCCAAGTTTTCTTAAAGCCACTTCAGTTTCCAAGTAACTAACAATCTACAATCTTAAAAGGTATTAACAAATCTTAATCCCAAATTACAATCGGTCTTGATTAGTTAGTCTTTCGACTAATTAGCATTCGGTGTTCCAATTTCCCCTTCTCGTCTTCCTTTTCAAAGTGCTTTTTAGCACACCCAAGAAGGACTCCCGGTCGATCTCTCCTGCTCCAAGACTTTTCATGTGATTTGTCGCAATTTGAGAATCAATGAAATCAAATCCCCACAATTTCAATTTTTCCACTAGGTGATATAAAGCAACCTTCGAAGCATTGCTCATCAAGTGAAACATAGACTCCCCGAAAAAGGCACCACCCAAAGAAACTCCATATAATCCCCCAACAAGCTTGTCTTGGTAAAACGTCTCTACTGAATGAGCAAAGCCCTCATTGTGCATTAGTATATATGCATCAATCATATCATTCGTAATCCATGTTGCATCCTGATTTTTCCGGCTAACAGTGGCACATTTAATTATTGCCTCTTCAAAGCAGGTATCGAATCTCACTTCAAAAACTCCTGAATTTATAACCCTTCTCAAGCTTCTGGAAACTCTTAATTGATCGGGGAACATTATTAAACGCGGATCAGGTGAAAACCACAAAATCGGATATCCCTCAGAATACCATGGGAAAATGCCATTTTGATAAGCTAATATCAAACGCTCAATTCTCAAGTCACCCCCAACTGCGACCAAACCATCAGACTCAGCACATCTAGGGTCCGGGAATACTAATGAATTATTAAGAAAAAAAACAGTCATTAATATGTTGATAACGTAGGGTCAGTACATGTATTGACCCTACCATTTGATTGCGGATTAGAATCAATATTGGCATTGTCAAAGCCTTTATCGATCCGTATGACCTAGGTCTTTTCCTGGAGCAACATGATCCCTCACCAACTGTTTTAACTCCTTTATATCTGGAAATCGCCCCCGCTCTTTGCGAGACCAGATCGTTGTCTGATTTACTCTAACTTCAAATATTCCCCCGGTTCCCGGTATTAGAGAAACACCTCTCAGATCCATCTCGAAAGTCGACAGAAGCTCTTGTGCCATCCATGTCGCTCTTAACAACCATCGACACTGGGTGCAATATTCGATCTCGACCAATTTTGGATTTTTCATTGCCAAGCGACTCCAAATTCCTAAGTGTCAAATTTTCTTTAAAAATCAAACATTATTACACTCGGTTAGAATTTAATGTATCTGAAGTTAATTCATTTTATATTACCTTGAATTTCAAAATGCAAACGGCCCTAGTAAAGATGAATAATGCATAATGCGTAATTAATCAATCATAGAAATATAATAATTTCTTCACAAAGAATCAAAGAAGATTAGTATATAGCAAGAAATTTCTTTCAGTCTCTGCTGAGACCCGTTAAAAACTCAAAAAATAAATATTAAAAAACCTAGGCGATAGGAGGAGAAAATGAGAAATTTAATTTTGCTGGCAAGCATATTTGCGGAAGAGAAAAAGTAACATTTACTTACGCCTCCTGGAGGTTACTACCTCCAGGAGGGCTATGTCGGTAATTTTATAACAAACAGTTGTCTTGCTTAACTAGAACTCACTTTAACCTTATCAGTTCAAATGCCTTTTTTGCTTCGGATATAAATCCCTTTACGAGTTCCCCAGATTTACGTCCGTCTTTTAGTTCTACACCCGTATGGACATCAACTCCCGACGGTCTGACCCCCATAATAGCACTGTGAACATTATCTGGGTTTAGCCCTCCTGCTAAAATTACGGGCCTTGGTGATATCTCAACAAGTTTTCGGCTGATATCCCAATTATGTGTCTTACCGGTTGCTCCATACGCACCAGTACTCGGATCATATGTGTCAGTAATAAAAGCGTCAATATGAGGACTAAAACTTTTCAATTTTGTTTCTAATTCCAGCATATTATCAGCTCGTACAACCAAGCTTTTTATAATTAAAAGATTTGATGCGATTCTCCTTAATTTTGAAAGCTGAGACTCATCGATCTCACCATGGACTTGAACAATATTAGTTCCAAGAAACCTGCAGAGCTCTGAAATATCTATAGCATCTCTCAGATATGTGATTAATACTCCATTTACTGCAGTGGGTAAATTTCGGATAATATTTGCTGTCATATACTCGGAAAGATCTTCTTCATTGGATGAAAGCTTGAGTGGAAATCCTATAAACTTTACACCACACTCGATAAGCATCCTTGCTTCTTCTTCATCAATGACACCGGCAATCTGGATATAGTCCTTAAACATCTCCATATCAAAATCATATTGGCTGCAAACATATAACAGGTAGATCTGCCGCTAAATTTTCAAAACTTGTCTTCGTAATTCCCAAATCCACCCCGAGAATTCTCTTTGAAAGAATTCGAAAGGCCTTAGGGTGTTGATAAGCGTATTTTGAAATCACACTCTCAGCATGCTCAGACGTCATTTGAAACGCTATTGCTTCAAACCTCTTACCGCCGACATTGACGACAACTTCAGGGTTTTTCTGAATATTCATAAACCAGTCAGATTTATCTCCCCAACCCGATAAAATATAATATTCACCAGAAGTTTTGTTATGGTAAAGTACCTCCAATACCACTTGGCGCTTGAGTCCGCTCTTACGCCCTATGTTTGTCAACATTAAGAATCGACCGCCAAATAGCCAACCCAATCCGATTTTGTAAAGTAGTATTGGAAAACGAAAGATAAGACGTAATAGACGGCTCGGTCTTTTCCCAATTTTCTCACCCAGATTAGACATGACTTTCAGACACCTAAAATTTTTCCACCCATGGACGCAACTCAACATTGAACGACCAACTGGTTCGATGCCGCGTATGGACCTGATAGTATGTTTCAGCGATGGCATCGGGATCCAATTTGCTATCTTTCGAGTCACGCCCTATAACACCATCGATAACGAAATGGGCAACATGAATGCCCCTAGGCTGTAGCTCTCGAGCCATACTTTCAGCTAGACCTAACAAACCAAATTTTCCAACGGCAAACGCTGCTGAACTTGGGAAGCCTTTAATACTCGCAGTAGCACCGGTGAAGAAGATGCTGCCTTTTCCTCTGGGAATCATGTATTTCGCGGCCTCCCAACCCACAAGAAATCCTCCATAACATGAAAGCTTCCAGGCATTTATAAACTCTTCAGAAGAGATTTCAAGGACTGGCTTTCTAATCCTTAGGCTAGCATTGTATACGGCGATACTGATAGGCCCGAGTTCTTTTTCTGTCCTTGCAAATAACTTTTTAACACTCGATTCCGTAGTCGCATGCGCTCTAATTGCAATCGCATTTGTACCAAGAGATTCAATCTCACTAACAAGAGGTAACAGCTTTTCACGGTTTCGAGCAACCAGCGATACTGAGAATCCTGACTCTGCAAAGCGTTTTGCTAAAGACGTCCCAAGCCCGGAACCTACACCAACTATGACCACACTTTCATTGTGCATGCTTTGAATCCGTATTTATAAATTAAAGCCACTTGAACCTAAAAGCGATCCAAAAACCTTAACAATACCCATGCAACCTAGAGAAGCCACTTAATGGTGTGACCTTTGTGCATCCATTTCACCATGCTAATATGTCACACCATTCATAAACTTTCAAGCTAACCATTGGAACTGGTTAATACATAGGATTTATTTAACTAGCGAATTCTCTGTAACCCGCTTCAAGGTTTCCGCTGTCATTTGCTGCGAGCCACGCCACGCAATCTCCTAAATAACATGTAAAATTGAGATTATCAATCCGCCAGCAAGACTGGCGGGCTACCCCATGAGCTTTTAGACAACTTCTCCCTTCGGGTAGGTCACGAGTCTTGCTCGTGACAGAAACTAGTGCGCCGGTCACTATTTAACTGGACGCGGAACACAAAACTTGTTAGTATTAAGCCTGAAGATCGTTTGGAGGATAAACCTATGATAATTCAATTTCTCAAACTACCATTTATGTCAGCCTTATTTTTGGTCTTATTGTCCTTCGGATTAAACATTACAACCTTAGATACCTTAGCTTGCGGTAAGATAGAACCATGCAAAAACCTTGTCGCACAAATCGATCCAGTGGAATCACAACCGATTGAGCCAGAAACCGAATCACTGGATTCCGTCTCTGAAACAGCGGAAGAAGCCTCAGAGCCAATTGGAGAAGAAATAGAGCCTACGGAACCCCTCGACTCTGTTTCCGAAACGGCAGGAGAAGCAACTGAGTCAGTTAATTCATTGACGGAACCTACCGAATCGCTCGGATCAGTCTCAGAAACCGATGACGAGGCTTCAGAACCAATAGGGGCAATATCAGAAACAGCGGATGAGGCTTCTGAAAACTTACCGTTTGCCCCTGAAGGAGAAGAAACAACCGAACAATTGGGAGCACCTCAGGAACTCCCTCTTGGAGATAGGGAAGCGGAGGGAAGAGTTATAGGAGAATAATATTATTCGATTGCTTGTTTGATCCGTGATCTAAAATTATCAGAGATGTAATTACCTGGAAGGAAGTCTGTGCCTCCTCTCCTTTATCCCAAAATGTTTAATGAATTCGCCGAAGACAATGTCGCTCAGCTTCTCAAGGCGGTCTATGTACAAGATAGTTTCTTTCCTAATATCTTGAGGATCGATCCGCCCTTTTGTTTTCTGAATTTCCTCCTTATGATCAGGAACCCGTAACCAACGTTCTATCATTTTTCGGTCGACTTCGAGATGAAATTGAAATCCATATACGTTTCCGTTATATCTAAATGCCTGATTTTCACAGCAAGCTGAGCTTGCAAGATGAACGGCCCCATTCGGAATGTTAAATGTATCACCATGCCATTGAAATATTCTTTCAGTTTCCCTAAAGTGATTGATCAAAGGATCATTTCTCCCATCATCCGTTGGCGAAACATCGTACCAACCAATTTCTACTTCTCTGTTCTTCCTAACCTCAGAGCCAAGCGCCTTGGCTATTAACTGCGCTCCAAGACAAATACCCAGTACAGGAAGTCCCCTTTTAATGGCGTCTTGTATTAAATTTATCTCAGTAACTAAATGCTTGTACTGGTCAACCTGATCGACATTCATCGGGCCACCAAGAATAATAACGCCGCGATAACCCTCGAGGCTTGGCTGTAAATTGGGAAACCTTCCGAAATTTACATACTTTATTCGGATTCCGGAACCTCTTAAAAGTGGATCAAGTGTTCCTAGAACCTCATAAGCTACATGTTGAAAAACCAGAATCTTACTCATATTTCAAAAGTCACTTTGAAAACCCTGTTAATGATTGAAGCATATATTGCCGGATTTTGATCAACGCATGGAAATAATATTATCTTATTCCATGTGAGTCAACATAAAGCGACGGAATGCGTGAATTCAACCGGCATTCCAAAAATTGCGTTAAGAAAATCAGAAACGAAGAGGTTGAAAAAAATTTGCGGGTTGGGGTTGAATTAAATTTTTTAGTCGTTATGTCATCCCCGAAATCAGTAGTCGGGGATCCAATCGCAAAAGCATGGATTCCCGCTAACAAATGACACCAGCGGGGACATCCTAGTCTGAGCCTGTCTTGAGCTTGTCGAAAGGCGCCGTCGAAGGGCCTGTCTTGAGCCCTGAGCCTTGTCGAAGGGTCGAAGGATCGAAGGGTTGCTTCTTTGTACCTGTGCTGAACCATGTCCTGACGATAGGTCAGGATCTATTCAGTATCAAGACAAAGAAAGAAAAAAATAAATGAAAGGGTGTCTCCGAATAACCCTGCAGCGCGCCGCAGGGAAACCGGGGGTATTTTCGTGTTTTACCAAACCAATGAAACGCCCTCCACCCCGAACGTGCATGTATACATGGACCGATGTGCGAATCAGTCCCTACAAACATAGGGACAACAGCAGAAACCCTGTAGCATGGTAATATCTTAGCAAATAATTGGGTCTGTTATTGTTTCTTGATTTCTTCTACGGTTAAAGATGTTTCGGTTTCTTTGAGTCTAAGTTTTACCATATCTCCCTCTTCTAAGCCCTGAAGCTGATCGGGATTTTCAACATCATAACTCATTATCATGGCCCTCATTACACCAGGAATCTCATCTTCATCAACTACAACGCGATTTTTGGATTTTGAAAGCAGTACCCCTGATGCATCATGAAACTTGGGCCATTCTTCTGCTTCATGAAGATGATCTTTCCCCCAGGAATCAGCAAGCTCCTGTTTTACTCCAAGAATATCTTTGGACAAGACTTCTTGTCCCCTTTTCAGAGCATCAATCTTTTGAGATTGTTGAAAAACGAAAATCCCTAGAGCTACAACAGCGACTGCAATTAGTGTAGAAGACACAACAAAAGTTTTCATAAAAAATCTATTTACAAGAATTCAGTCATATGGAAACTAGTTAGAACCCAATATTATAACCCAGGGATGAATAATGCATATGCTATAAACAATCACCCCTTGCCTAAATTAAATCCAACCTAGAAATAAAATCTTCTTATTGCTCGGTAACTTCGGTCACGATAAGGGCTTTCATGCCAGATTTCTCATAAAGCTTACCCTTTACTGTAATTACATCCTCTGCATTACCTATTATCAGTTTATTTGGGTCAGTACCAGGCGCACCCTCTATAACCTGATAAAGCACATCATTTTTTTCATCCAAAATTCCTAATGCCTGACCAGCCTTTGCACACATCTCCGCACATCCCTTATGGTCCGGCCCCTTCAATCCCATATGCGTATAACAGGCAGGGTCAACCACACGACCGGTTATCGTCACATCTTTGCCCATGTCCTTTTCCTCCATCATTTCCTCGCCTGCAAAGGATAAAGGCATAGAAAACACAAATGCTACAGCAACCAAGCTGACAAAATAAACGATAAATCTACTCATGCTAAAAACCTCCTGAAATAAATTTTGCTAAAATCTCCTCGAAAAAACAGAGACTTTGGATAAGATGCAACAAAAATCAAAAGGTTTCATTTTTGAAAGACTACACTTCAACCTTTTATCAACTGGAATGTTGAGTGTTTATTATATTGAGAACATTAAGTAAGTTATAAATCAAAATACCGCTTTTTAACCAGCCAGAATATTATACAACCCCCTTACCCAGATAAGCCCTGAGCTTAGGCGAAATCCTTCTCTGAACAAGAGTCTTTTGAATATACCATTTTCCCTTGTTCTCGAATTCGGTCAAAAACCTTAATTCCTTCCCTTCTTTAACCGCCACCGGCTCCCCGTCTTTATACAGAATGCGGTTATTAAAGAGTGAAGACACACGCTTGCCCGGTGTTATGATCCCCATTAGGTTCAATGGATCGGCTCCACTGATTGAAATAAGCTCCCCAGTTTTGGGCTGTCTTCTTACAGCACGAAGCTTTCCAACCGCCTCGGCCAAAGCAAATTGCTCCCCCCAAACTCCCTCAACAAATCTACCTCCTCTTATCTCACCCCTTGCTTCAAGAGTCCTATATACCCTCACCAATTCTCTCCACGGTGGTGTAAAGCTTTCATTTTCAAGGAGTTTACGAAAAACCACACCGTATCTTTTAAGAAGTACCCTGGCTATCGTAATTAACAATTCTTTTTCACCACTCTTGTCATTTTCGGATTTCGAATCTTTATTTAGCAATGACCATCTGCCTGCCTGCTCCATATTAAATCCAACATTCCTTTTCCGCCTTCTACCTTCAAGAGTACGATATTTTGAATCAACCAAAAGCGCCCTTAAGCCTGTATAACTATCCGAAGTTAAGAGTCCACGGGCGACAAGCTCTGCCAACGCCTTTTCTACCTGTGCTCTTAACAGTCCCGTTTTATATACTATCTCATCAAAAAATGAGGCACCTTGATTTTTCAAAAGCTCGAAAACATCCATTGCCTCATGGGATAGATTTTCCACGACACCACTGGAAGAAAAATTTAATATCTTCCACGTTTCCAAATTCAATCTGCTTACTAGGGTAATCGGTGTGGTCTTAATCGGACTTGGGCTTTTCTTCCCGTTACTCTCAACATTCTTTTGTCTGAATCTCCCCCATACCGTATAGCCAGAAAGACATAGCATATCCAGCCAAAGATGATCATAATCCTTCATACGCGAGGGTAATAACTCACCTTCCCAAGAGGCGGCGGGAGCCTCATATCCTTCGAGCAGATTGAGAACCTCCTTCAAAGCCTCTTGCCCTTCTGGCTTATCATCCGATTCCAGCGTGTGCCACGAAAACAAGAATCGCATAAAGTCTACAGCCGGTACAGGTTCTATCTCCTTCCTTAAGCTTTTCAATGTGTACTTATGAATTCGGGCCAAAAGCCTTCTCTCGCACCATTCGAGATCATCGATGCCAGGTGTAAAATGTCCTCTGAATACAAAACCCTCATTCTCTAAGGTAAATAAAGCATGTTCTATTTCCGCTACAGGTATCCCCATTGAAAGGGAAAAATCACTCGATCGGACTGGCCCAAGCGTTTCCAGTCTCCCTCTTACAATTTCAACGAGAGACCTTTCCTTTGAATCTATGTTTTCCAATAATTTTTCAGGTATTCGTAACACAGGGTTTATATCTGAATTCGGAAAGATCAACTTAATTTGTGGAATCCGCTCTATAGCTATCCAGAACACATTACCAATTTCAGTCTTTGCTATTGAAGCTCGATTTTCATTCTGCAATTCAACGAAATATTCTTCCCACCCCTTGTTACCATCCCCTTTAATTCCTTCTTCCACAGTTAAGAAGCCCGACAAGACTAAAGCGTCGTGTAGCTCATCGGCATTTCCCACTTGTGGCCATGCCTCGTTTTTCACAGCATTTATTGCGTCGTTACTTAATTTGCCAAAATCAGCAGCTTCAACTGGGTCAAGCCATCGTCGATTTTGCACAGCATTTGACCTACGTTCCTCAAGCGGCGCATCGTCCAAAAATGAGTATGGACGGGCGCTTAATATTTGGCCTGCAAGCGGTGAAGGCCCCCTTAGATCCATTGCTACAAGCTTTCTTTCGCCGTTATGTATGGAAGCAAGTAAGTTCTCAATTTCATCAATATCCATCGCCTCATAAAGACAGTCGTGAATAGTCTGATTTACCAATGGATGATCCGGAATCTCCCTTTCCCCTGTAATATTCTCTTGACATGCTAATTGATCGGGAAAGACCAGAGCAAGAAGGTCCTCCGATTGAATCCGCTGGATTGCGGGAGGTACTTTCTTTCCGGCTCTGCGCCTCAACACGGCAAGCGCCCGAGATGCATTCCAGCGCCATCGCACTCCAAACATAGGAGAATCAAGTAGTGCCTGGGTTAAAACATGTCGAACAGTCTTAGGGCTGAGATAATAAAAGACCTCATCCAGAGGGAAACTATGAGTGGCTCCCAGGGATAGAATCATTGAATCTTCTGTAGCAGCCGCCTGAAGCTCAAAATTGAATTTTCTGCAAAATCGTTTTCTAAGGGCCAGTCCCCATGCACGGTTGAGTCTGTTACCGAATGGAGAATGAATGACGAGATGCATCGCTCCGGCCTCATCAAAAAAACGCTCCATGACTAGTGTTTCTTGTGACGGCATTACTCCGAAAGTAGCCTTGACAGCGGCAAGATAGGTCACCAATTGATCGGCTGCTTCTTGACTCAAGCCGACTTGACGCTCTAACCATTCCAAAGATTCTTTTTTCCATTCATCATTTAACAGCAGCTCCGCATTATCATCGGCATTTTTTAATTTATCGAGATCTCCAACGCGACCTGAGATTTCCTCCCTTAATCTGGAAACCGCAAACGAGACTTCAGCAGTCCTCGCAGGTGCTTCCCCAAACCAGAACGGAATCGTCGGTGGCTGACCTTCTGCATCTTCAACACGCACTTTACCTCCTTGGACGCCTAAGATTCTCCACGAGTTATTGCCCAAGAGGAATATATCTCCTGCCACGCTTTCAATCGCGAAGTCTTCATTAACAGTTCCGATAAATGTATTCGTCGGTTCGAGAATCACATCGTAATCAAAATTATCCGGAATGGCCCCACCTGAAACAAGTGCCGTAAGACGTGCGCCCCTTCGACCCCTCAGTCTACCATTTACAATATCATGATGAATATAAGCTCCTCTCCTGCCTTTCTGTGTCGCATACCCTTTGGAAAGCATATCAATCACATCGTCAAACTCTTTACGTGAAAGATTCCTATATGGATAAGCGCCACAAACCAGATTATACATCTCCGGTTCTCCGCACTCCGTTGACGAGACCTCTGCGACGATCTGCTGGGCAAGAATATCAAGAGGCTTTTCCGGCATGATCGTACTATCCAGTTCCCCACGTCCTACCGCATCTAGCAGGGCCGCACACTCGACGAGTTCATCCAGCGATAGGGGAAATAGCCTCCCCTTTGGAGTTCCTTTTATGGTATGACCAGATCGCCCCACTCGCTGTAATAGTATGGCTATAGATCTGGGTGAGCCAATCTGGCATACGAGATCTATCGAGCCAATATCTATTCCAAGCTCTAGTGATGAAGTTGCAACCAATGCTCTGAGCGAGCCTGATTTCAACCGCTGTTCCGCATGTAAACGGATCTCTTTTGATATGCTTCCGTGATGTGCGGCGACAACTTCAGTACCAAGCCTTTCCGTTAAATTGTGTGTCATTCTTTCGGCTAAGCGTCTTGTATTTACGAAGATCAGAGTTGTCTTGTGCTCATTGATTAGTTCGTCCAACCTTTCATAAATTTCAGCCCATACCTCATTTGACATGACGGCCGTAAGTGGTGAACGAGGAACTTCAATACCCAAATCTACATTTCTCTTATGACCTACATCAATAATTTTGCATTTCAATTGATTGGTTTCATCTGTAACCCTGTTACCTGTTAAAAACCGCGCTACCTTTTCAATTGGCTTTTGGGTTGCCGAGAGTCCTATCCTAACCAAATCCTTCTTAGTTAGAGCACCTAATCTTTCAAGCGATAGTGACAGGTGTGACCCACGCTTATTCCCAACCAAGGCATGAATCTCGTCAACAATAGCTGTGTGAACATTTGAAAGCATTTTTCTTCCGTTTTCACTTGTAAGAAGGAGGTAAAGTGACTCTGGTGTGGTGACAAGGATATGTGGCGGACTTTTGATCATTGCCGCTCTTTTAGAAGTGGAAGTATCACCGGTTCGAACCGAAACCCTTACATTCACCTCAGGTAATCCTGATTTTTTCAGCTCCTCACCAATCCCTTTGAGTGGCATTTGAAGGTTACGTTCAATATCATTACTGAGTGCTTTTAGTGGCGAGACATAGACAACCTGCGTTTTTTCCTCCAGTCGCCCTTCGAGACCTTGTTTAATCAAATCATCGATAGTAGCTAAAAACGCGGTAAGGGTTTTACCCGATCCGGTAGGAGCAGAAATTAGCAGATTTTGGCGGCTTTGAATTTCAGGCCACGCCCTAACCTGAATCTCAGTAGGCTCCTCAAATGTATTTTGAAACCAATTTGCAACAGAGGGATGGAATCTTTCTAAATCCATAATCTTTCAAATTGTATAATAGATATTTGAATCTTTTCCAATATTATAAATGAATATTTCTTTTTCCCTTATTATTCTCATAACAATGCCCAAATTTGGTCCAAGCTACCAATAATTCGCTGGTTAAACTGAAGAACGGGACAAACATGCGGGTTGCACATTGTACTAATATTATAAAAAATCCCTTCGCCCTGAGCACAGTCGAAGGGCATAAAATTGGGATGCCCGAATAATTTGCTCACGCCTATAAGGGGATCCAGGTTAGAGTAAACGTTAAGAAAAAAAGCTAATTCGCCCCTTGCCGTTAAAGCAGGCCAAATAATTTTCTGAAATTCTTCAAATAATACAAATATCTAATTCCCCAGGGCTTTCTTCGCTTCCTCAAGATGAGAAACTAATTCATCTATACTAGAGTGAAGTGTATGTAAATCTGATACCGCAGTCGAAGATACTGCAATCTTATCTGCCTCTTGAACATGTTTCAGCGCTTTGCTTCCCTCCGGCCCAGCCGCTTTCAAATCCGGGATAATCCCATTTCCCTGACCGTCACAGGGATTCATGGCCGATGAATCAAAATCCTTTCCTTCAGGTCCCTCAATGCAATTTATAACATGCTTAAGATGAGCCTTTACATTGTCAACTGATGAAGCATCGGATGACGCCTTTCCATGGTATATGGCAGTATCAATCTCCTTCTTAGCTTGCTCCATAGGTGTTGCAGCCATCGTATCCGTTGATGCAAGCACCAAAAGCGAACAAATAATAGGAAAAATCAGTTTAAATCTAGTCATACTAACTTACCTCCGTTAGCTTAGGATTATGGATATTAATTAGCTTACATGATTATAATTAAAAGAGGAGACATAATTTTTTTGATCGCAAATATAGGAATGGATGAAGAATCGACGACCCCGTAGTAAAATTGCTGCACCATCTTTATCTTAAAGATATCGGTTACATAGTTAAATTGCATGACACGGGGCATAATTTTTAACCCTTCAATATCCTACTACCGATTTCAACATAGATCACTATTTAGTCATATTAAGAATAACTATCACTCTCGATTAGAAAAATCTTATTCTACATCATGTTAAAAAGAATGCCCAGAGAATCGGTGGGGAAAATCCTCTGGGCCAGTGGCAAAAGCGGAGGAAGGCAAGTGATCTTAACTATTAGAAACTATAGTATCACCCAAAAATTAATTGAATGTTAGGTAATTGTTAAGTTTGGTTACTTGACTAATCCGTCCTTGTAATTCAAGACAAACAGCATCGAGGGGAATCTGGACAATTAAATCCCCATAATTTCGTCTACTAATAATAGATTACCGTACGCATATGCTATTAAGTTGTCTTGCGGTTTGTTAATATTAAGTAATTTATGGTAGATACGTAATATTTATTGTGTGCATGTGCGAAACAATTTGTTGACTTATTGTCCAGGATGCTTATATTTACGGTTAGTAATGATGTAAATCAATACGGAAAAATTAGAGGTGAAGGGTTCGCTAGACGAAATTAAATCATTAGGAAGCGGCTCGAAAAAAGATAGTTATGAATATGAATAAAATTCAAGATATATACAAAGATAATTTAAAATTTATGAGATTAGTCCTAAACTCCACCTATGATGTGATTGGGAAAGGGCAAGATCTCTGGATTAACTTATTAAAACCGATAAAACGCTCCACAAAGGTTGCGCGAAGGGACATTAAACAAGAACAAATCGAAGGTATTCAATCAAAAGGGGACCGATTTCTTTCTGAATTATATGCTTTGAGTCAAGCTAATCAGAATCAGGGATTCAATATGTATGAAATAGGGGAAGGCATTGGTTTTGACGAATTTGAAACTGAAGAAATAGTAAATAATCTTTCAAGAGCAGAGATGATAAAACGAGATAAATCCTCAGAAGATGTCGTTATAACACCCTATGGAATCATGATAAATAATAGAGATATAACCGTCGGATACGCCCCCGTACATTAATACCCAAAAATACCCGAAGCTAAAATTCAAAATGAATTAAAAACCAATTCCTTTACCTCATCTGTCTCAATCGAAAGATCTATACCTATATTTTCATCCAATCTCCTTATCCATGATACGATCTTACGATATACATCCACCCTTTGAAACTTCAGGTATCTATACTTGCCATCAATAGTCGGGAATATCTCCGCATTAACTGTAGGGCTATCTGGAAAACGCCTTCTTATGACATCAATTAGCAACTTATGGAGTTTAATACTTCCAAGCGAAACGTAATCAATTCCTTTAGGATCAAGTTTAATTAATATCTCTTCGACCATCCCGCGGTAATCTTCTTCCCATCCTTCATATATTATTATAGGGTCTAATCTTACACCGACGTCATAACCCGCATCCTGACACCTTCTTGCCGCATCCAGCCTTTCCCTGAATGAAGGTGTTTTATGCTCTATGGCATTCACAACCCTCGCGGGACTCAGTGTCCAAGAAGGGATCATATTTTTTGGATGATCTTTCAATAATAGAAGGTTCTGGACATTTGTACTCTTGGTTCTAAATTCTATCACTCCATTCGTGTATTTTGAAAAAAGGTCTGAAATTTTCGTGGAAAAATCTGTTAGTGGATCAAAAGCAAGCGCATCACAGACTTCCCCGACGTGGAAATACGGTCGAGGATGGCTTTTTAAGACTTCCTCCATCTTTAAGAGAACGTCATCCCTATTTACAAAAATTACCGGCACTTTGGTTTGGAAATAATATTGTAGGTAACAATATTCACAATCATATTTACAATCTATCTCATGGAAAAGGTAGTACTGGCCACTCTCCATTCTTCCTATGTTCTTAAGGAGATCTCCCTTCTTCTCAGCTAAAGCCAATGAATTTTTATCCTCACAAGCCCGTAAAGGAAAAGGCTTCTCCTCTCCAATACATTTGTAATTATCCACAAGCTCCACGGGCACAGAGGGCAGCCTGGAGATTATCTTTTTTGTAAGAGGATAATCTTTTATGTGCCTCTCAATATATAATTTATTGGGTGTTTCCATTTTTTGCTAAAAAATTTTTGAACTGAATACAACTCTAAATCTTCATAAGAATAACCATCAAATTGAAAGCTTAAGCCATCCGCCAATTAAAGATTTTAATCGAAGATATAAACCCAGGACAGACACTAGGATACCTAATAAACTTAAATCCAAGTAAATTTCCTATCTCCAAAGCAATTCATTGCAATTAGGACCTTCATTTTCTCTGGTTCAGCATATCACTAAAATTAAAAACCAATTGACGGGACACTATTGTGTATTTAAAATTGATTGATCCTAAATTGGTATCTCCAGATAAGATTATGACAAATCCATATTCAAAATCACATCAGATAATAGTCATAGGAGCAGGACACGCAGGTTGTGAAGCCGCTCTCGCTTCCGCCAGAATGGGGTGTAAGACACTTGTACTCACAGCGAATATTGACACAATAGGCCTCATGTCGTGTAACCCTTCTATTGGAGGTGTTGGAAAAGGACATCTTGTAAAGGAGATTGACGCCCTTGGAGGCGAAATGGGAAAGGCGGCCGACGCAACCGCGATTCAATTCAGAAGACTAAATACAAAAAAGGGCCCGGCAGTCCAAGCAACTAGAACTCAAGCAGACAGGCAAGCTTATAAGACGTACATGAGGAATGCCCTAGAATCCGAAAAGAATATAGATATAAAGCAGAGAATGGTGGAAGGATTTCTTGCCAAGGGTGGAAAGGTCTTAGGTGTTAAAACGAATCTCGGTGAGAATTTCTTCGCGGATGCCGTGGTAGTCACTCCCGGAACATTTCCCAACGGACTGATTCACATAGGGCTTACCAAGATACCTGCAGGTCGTGCCGGTGAAGCTCCTGCGCTAGGGATAACCGAATCTTTTGAGAGCCTTGGATTCAAAATGGGCAGGTTAAAGACTGGGACACCCCCTAGATTCGACGGAAGGACCATCAATTGGGAAATTCTAGAGATTCAACCAGGAGATAATTGTCCGGTTCCTTTTTCATCCTCAAGCAATATTATCGAGAGGAAACAGCTCCCGTGCTACATAACCTACACCAACGAAAAAACACATGACGTGATTAGAAAAAACCTCCATAAATCACCTTTGTATTCAGGACAGATTAAGGGAGTCGGTCCTAGATACTGCCCCTCTATAGAGGATAAGGTCGTAAAGTTTGCCGACAAGGACAGACATCAAATATTCCTTGAACCAGAGGGAATAAATACCTATGAAATTTATCCAAACGGTATCTCGACCAGCCTACCGTTGGACGTTCAATACGAAATCGTCCGAACCATTAGAGGTCTCGAAGAAGTAGAAATAATGAGACCCGGTTACGCAGTAGAATATGATTTCTTAGACCCTACACAGCTAAATAATACTCTTGAATCAAAGCACATCTCAAATTTGTTTTTTGCAGGACAAGTAAACGGGACGACTGGTTATGAAGAGGCAGCTTCACAGGGTCTTATGGCTGGTGTAAACGCAGCCCTTCTTGTAAAAGGAGAAGAACCATTAATTATCGATCGATCGGAAGGTTACATCGGAATCTTACTAGACGACCTGGTTACAAAAGGTGTTGACGAGCCATACAGAATGTTTACTTCACGGGCTGAGTATCGTCTAATTCTGAGAGAAGATAACGCAGATTTAAGGCTCAGGGGAAAGGGTCATCGCATTGGTCTAGTTAGGAATGAAGCGTACAATAAATTCGTTGAGAAAAAAGAAAAGATCGAAAATGAACTAGGCAGGTTGGAAAAAACAAAGGTCTTTCCTAACAATCAGGTCAATGATCTGCTTACACAAATTGGATCTTCACCTTTGAAAAAGCCACACACGTTAAAAGAATTACTTAGACGACCGGAAATTACATACAGAGAACTCAGCTTCATAGATCCTCTCTCAAGTTACTTTATAGACAGTGATATAACAGCACAGATATGTATGGAGATTAAATACGAAGGCTACATAAAAAGGCAGTTCGAACAGGTGGAAAAATTCAAGAGGATCGAACATGTTCATATTCCAAAAGACTTTTCCTATGAAACCATCCCGGGGCTTTCAAATGAGATTGTTCAGAAACTCTCGAAAATCCGTCCATCATCTCTCGGGCAAGCAAGCAGGATTTCAGGTATAACACCTGCTGCTATTTCTGTCCTTATGGTTTATTTAAAGCAAAATGAGATTAAGAATTTAGAGGGTTATTCTCCAAGATTTTCTTGATCTTCGTCGTCTGAGGCAGATAATTCTTGTTCAAGCATTTCCATGATATCTTCATAGTCTCCACCCACATAAGTGGAGCTCTCCGGTTCTTCAAGCAGATCTACGAGGTCTTTTATCTTTCTTCCTCCTCTTTTAGACATGCATCTTATCCTCCTTCATGTAATTCTAACACAACCTATAAAATAATTACAAATATAACTTGATAATTCACCGCATCAAGCTGCATGGTATCTGCGTATTCAAAGAAACGCCAGTCGGTCATCTCAATTACACTCAACCCCGCTGTCATTGATGAGACCCTCGTTTCTGTCGCCAGCAAGCCTCCATGAGTCCGCTCGAAGGGACTCGTTGCCTACCAATGCGGATGGTGAAAAAATCTCTAGGGTAGCCCACCAGTCTTGCTGGTGGGAAAATCGAATGTCCGTTAATTGGAGATGTAGTTGCGGAGGACTTTAGTCGTCCATAAAATCAATGGAATGGAAACCTGATTTATGATAGACGCATCTTCAGCATTTTCAAATTTCGGGACAAGAATGTCCCGACTATCCATAATAAATATTGTCATTAATTACGAAAGGCGGGGTTTTCCAACCCCGCATTGAAAAAACATAAAGAATGGAAACCTAACCTGTCCTGAGCGTTGTCGAAGGGAGGTTTCCCCTACATTTGGGGTAAAAGTAGAAGAGTCTACGAGGCCTTCTCTTGTCGAGCTTTTTTTACGTTTAACAATTCCAGCATCTTCCCCACATTAGTTGTTGGAAGTTGACATTCATAGTTTAGACACACGTAGGCAGTTGCTTTTCCATTGAGGCTCGTGTGATTTCTAGCATATTCTGCGAAACGGCTAATATCGGAAGCGTTCTTATCACTCGCGCGAAACAGCACAATCTTATTGGGTAAGAATTGCTTCCTTAGGGCCTCCAACATGACACCGGTGTCATGAGCTTTGGTATCACCTGCAATCACAACTTCGTATGAAGGGCCTATCCCGAAATCCAAAGCAACCAAGAGTTGAGTAAAAGCTGATGGATACTGTTCGATAACTTTTGAAAAAACTTCACCTATTTTTGCGGCCTTTTGCTCTAGGACCGAATCGGCAGTTATCCTTCCTAGTCTGATGAGGTTAAGCATTGCGACAGAATTGCCCGAAGGTATTGCACCATCATTTATTTCCTTCTGACGAACAATAAGTTCTTCAACATCGCTTGAGGTAAAATAAAACCCTCCATTATCTTCATCCCAGAAATTTTCGATCAACTCACGATTCAGCTCTAAGGCTGTTTTAAGATAGTTAACATCAAAGGTAGCCTCGTATAGCTCAGTTAGCCCCCAAACTAAAAATGCATAATCGGTAACGTTTGCCCTTATTCCGGACTCTCCATCTCTGTACCGATGAAGTAATTCGCCACTCTTATCTCGCAGATTTTTAAGTATAAAATCTACCGCACGGCCAGCAGCTACCGAATACTCTGGCTCATTAAATGCCTGTGATCCTTTAGCGAGGGCGGCAATCATCAATCCATTCCAATCAGTTAGTACCTTATCGTCTTTATGAGGATGAACCCTTTTCTCTCTGACCTTAAACAGCTTCTCTCTTGCCACCTGAATTTTCTTATTTAGTTCCTCTCGAGAAATATTGAGAGACAGGGCAATTTCAGCTACAGGCTTTTTTAGATGCAGGATGTTGTCTCCAGTCTTCCTTCCGGTTGCCTCCTCACCGAAATTGCCCTCTTCATCTATATTGAAAACCTTTATGAAGAATTCGGCATCATCTTTACCCAATACTTGTTTAATCTCTCTTTCACTCCAGAGATAAAATTTACCTTCTTCTCCCTCGCTATCAGCATCCTCGGCCGAATAGAAGCCACCACCAGGGTCAGTCATGTCCCTGAGGACATATGTGAAGATTTCACGAGCGGTCTGCTCATAATCCTTTTTGCCGGTTGCTTGATAAGCCTCAATATATGCCATGGCAAGCATCGCCTGATCGTAGAGCATCTTTTCAAAGTGTGGAACAAACCAATTTGGGTCTGTGGAATAACGATGGAATCCAAATCCAACATGATCGTATATACCACCAAGTCGCATCGATTGAAGGGTCTTTTCCACCATGGCTAATGCATTTTCATTACCACTTCGCTTCCAGTAACGAAGCAGGAAAAGATAATTATGCGGAGTTGGAAACTTAGGCGCGGTCCCTATTCCCCCATTACTTGAATCAAAGGTACCCGCAAGCTGATCATATGCTTTTTCCAATGAAGATTCATCAAGTTCTTCACCCTTTAGCTGTCCTGAACTCCCTAACCCCTGCTGAAGAGCAGAGGTTATCTGATTAGCTGACTTCATGACCTCATCTCTCTGTGTAGTCCAGAGCTCTTTTAGGCGCGGGATCAGCTCGAGCATCCCGGCACGGCCAAAGCGTGCTTCCTTTGGGATGTATGTCGCAGCGAAAAAGGGCTTATTGTCTGGTGTCATTATGATGTTTAGGGGCCATCCGCAATTACCTCTCGATATCATCTGACATACCGTCATATAGATGTTATCTATATCAGGTCTTTCTTCCCGATCTACCTTTATTGAAACAAATGTCTCATTCATGAGCCTTGCAACCTCGGGATCCTCAAAGGATTCGTGCTCCATAACATGACACCAATGGCATGTTGAGTACCCAATTGAAAGGAGAATCGGCTTATTCTCTTTTCGAGCTTTTTCAAAGGCCTCGTCACCCCAAGGATACCAATCCACAGGATTATCCGCATGCTGAAGCAAGTATGGACTCTTTTCATTCATGAGCCGATTTGGCTTTCCCATTTTTTTCGATTCCGTCGCGTGAAGTTTTGTTACATTAGTAAATAGTTCTGATGAAAACAATACGATTAAGACTACTAGAATTCCACTTAAAAGGATAAAGGCTAACCTGTTCATTATTTCAATAAGCTCTTAGGTCACCCTTTTGATACATCAGACCTCGGTATTCAGCATATCCAAGCAGAGTCATATCACTGATTGAAATGTTATTCTTAACCAATATTTACTAAAATCTGTTTTCCTAATAAGATAGTTTAATGCCATTTATTATTATTCGCAACATTCTTATTGGTTACTGATAGAATTCCACCTGAAACGAAGTATTTAAATACCCTTTACTAATGACATTAGTTATAATTATCGACTCAAAAAATTTTTAAATCAAAATATGAATGTAATTGGTAAGAAATACTCTGAGATTATATTAGAGGAAAAGGCGCTGCTAGAATCCCTTGTTCCGGAAATTAAGTCGACATCAAACGAAAAGCTTGAAAGGAAATTAAACAGCGCGCGCGACAATCTTGAAAACCTCTTCTCAGTAGTTTTCATAGGTGAGTTCAGCACCGGGAAATCGACAATAATAAACGCGCTGTTGGGAAGAAACATCCTTCCGGAAGGAATCACTCCGACCACCGATAAAATAACCATCATCAAATACGGTGAAACATTTGAGGAATCAAATGATAACGGCAACCATTATATTGCGATCAACGAAGAAAGGCTTAAAGGTTTTTTCATCGTAGACACTCCCGGAACAAACGTCACAATAGAACAGCATGAAAAGATAACCCAGGACTTCATACCAAACGCCGATATAGTTTTTTTTACAATAGGAGCAGAAAGAGCCGTAACCGGAAGCGAAGCAAAGCTCATAAGATTCATAAAAGAAGACTGGCTTAAAAATATAGTATTCCTCCTAAATAAGACTGATATAGTAGATGACGACAGTGAACTAAATGAGCTGATACGGCATACGGAGGGTGAACTGCAGAGAATATTCAAGATTAGACCGTTTCTGATACCCATTTCTGCAAAGTTTGCCAATAATGCAAGGGCCTCATCCGATGAAGAACTTTATAGAAGGAGTGGAATAAAAAAGGTTGAAGACTACATTTTCAAGACTCTAGGAGAACAAGAACGGATCAGGATGAAAATAAAGGGATCTTCCGAATTTGCTATGAGTCTATGTACCGAAACAATAAAAGCGATTGATAACAACATTCAAAAGATATCTACTGACATGGTAAAGATCGGCGAGTTCGAAAATAGATTAACAGGAATGAAGGAAGAGATCTTCTATAACTCAAATCAGTTCACGGAGAGGATTAAGACAAGACTCCTTGAATTTAAAACAAGGGGTATAGAGTTTATCGATGATCTAATCCGATTTGAGAATGTGCTTAAACTATTCAGAAAAGAAAAGATCGCAAAGGAATTTGAGTCCAGAGTCTCACTTCAGACCGTAAAGGAGCTGGAAAAAGACCTTGATGCTTTGGTTAGCTGGACAGAGCGATCCGCGAGGACAATGATGGATACATCACTCGAGTTTTATCGCAATTCCATCCAACCAGAATCAACAAAGGTAAGCACTGGCTTTTCTTACGATAGATCACTGCTCATAGACACTGTCAGGACGGAAATCGATAAAAGACAAAAGCAAATCGACCCGGCGCTGCTGGGTGGCAATCTTGTCGACTCCGCAAGAACTGCTATTGCATCGGTTTTGGGAGTTCAAGTAGGATCCCTTGCAATCGGTGCGGCAGTTATCTCAGCATTCTCGTCTATAATTGTCGATATAACAGGGATAATAGCAACGATTGCCGTAGTTGCTACGGCTTTTGCTATACTTCCCAGAAAAAGAAGGAATGCGATGAAGGAGTTTAGCGCTAAAGTAGACACCTTGATTAAGGAATTAAGCTCAAGCATAAGCTCACAGCTTGAGAGAGACCTTGATAGCATAAAAATGCAGATCCTGGATTCTCTGATTCCCCTAAAGAACTTTTATAAAATACAGGAAACAAAACTTCTTCAGTCTAAAAACCGTGTTGAAGAAATAGGTGAAAAGTTCACTAAGATCAATAGGAGCGTGTCATAGCTATTTAATAATGAAACAAATCTATAGAAGTAAAGTTAATATCTAAAGATGTTATGCTTACCTAACAAATGCGTTTTAAACAAGATTCATTTAATTCATTCCGGTATTGCTTGAAATTGTCCAGGTTTTTTCAAGGTATTGGGATTTATATGTTTCGATGGCTATGTATACTATATAAGTGATGAACCTTAACTGGAGTACAGTAGTATGAGGGGAACTTTAGGAATAATACTTACACTCTTAGTCTTGCTCTCGCCGACTCATCCATTACACGCCCAAAGCATCAGAGCCGGAGGTTTTGCGAGCCGCGGAATTAGCGGAGGAATTAGGGGAGCAAGGATTGGGACAACCGGTTCTGGAAGACAGGGGATGGTCTCAAATTTCCGCGGACGGTTCAGTCAGGTTGGCTCATCCTCAAGCTTTAGAGGAAATAGCGTCGGGATGAGTAATGGAATGGCTAATTCGAGCTTTCGAGAACGAGGTTTCGGACGAAATATTCCAAATGCCGGAGCTTCATTCAGTTCCAGCTCGAACCTAACAACCTCGACTCTGGGTAAAAACATCTCAAATCCACAATTTCAATTAATTTCTCCCTCCAGAAAAAATACTATAGCACCTGTCAATAGGGGGTCTATCGGTTTTGGTTCTAGAAGGCTAAACAAAGTAAGATCTACATTTCAAAAGGATACATTAATAACGAAGACAGGTCGAAATTATCCCTCTTCTAATAATATCGGCAATACGTTTAGGGGACTAAACAAGCCTCTTATCATTGATAACAAGGCTTCCTTGATATCTAAGAGATTAAACTCCAATCGAAATGGGAATCTGAAACGCAGATTAGCCGGAAAAGAGGGAAGCATCAAACCTGTAAATGAAATATCAATAGCTTCTGCTGGGAACAGAGATATCGCTCATTGGGTTGATGGAGATAATGGCATTAAACATTTTTCAAACGACATAAATTCAATTCCCGAAGAAGCCAAAAGAATTAGTCGGGTTGATGGTAAAAGGCCCAGGTTGGTGTCGGGTTTATCAGATAGAACCAGAAACCTTAGAAATTCTCAGCCTCGTTTAAGAGGAGCATCCTTCACGAGCCCAGATAAAACTGCAAATCTCGTCATGGAAAAGACCGCCGATTTTCCAGGTCAACGCCGAGGCTTTGCGATTGGCCGGGATCATGAAAGAAGAAATATTCACAATGCTAACCCTACTAAAGGCTTCCATCATAATAAGGGTTTCGCCGACACTGATCGCCACCACTTCCGTCATCATCGCTTTCATCACGGTCACTTCTTTCCATTTGATCCATTTTTCTTTGGCAACTCATTTTTCTTTTTCCGGCCATTCTTCCCTCTTTCAAGCTTCTTCTTTGTGAATAATCCTTTTATATTTCAACCAATTTTTCCATCGCCATTCTTCGGTTTTCAGCCTTTTTTTGTGCCTGCGATACCAATTGTTTTCTTTCCAGTTTCCCCCCAATTTACAACATTCACACCATTTATAAATCCATTTTTCATAAATCCCTTTTTCGACCCATTTTTTTTTCAGACGGACTTTTTCTTTAACTCAATCGCCTTTAATAATTTCTTTTAAAGCAGTAACAATGAAGCGGAGGACTTTAGCCCTCC
>DASWID010000058.1 GCA_036397855.1 Thermodesulfobacteriota bacterium
TTGTGATTTATACTTGAAAAAAAATGCAGTGGACGTTATTAGAACTGAAATTAAAAAGATGATAAGAATAGTAATCTTCATATTGGTTTTCTTTTTTATAAAAGAAAAAGTTTTTTAATTGACATGATTTGAGGTTTTACCTAGAATTATACTCAACTTTGACGCGGCGTCGACTAGTCTTGTAGCTCGTTGGGGTCATAACCCGAGAGTCGGCGCTTCAAATCCCCCCCGGTGCCATTTAGTTGATAATTTTCTTCTCCTGAGACCTACTTTTAAATTAACCATTTCGTTATTGTGCACAGCAGTGGGATTGATCAGTCAGTGTTGATTCACCGATTCTTCCCAAAATTATAAGATATCGCGATTCCGCCGTAGGTGTTAATAGTTGGGGCGGGTTCAAAGAAATTACCGGCTACGGCATTTATTCGAACATTATCATTATATTTCTGATTAAAGAGGTTTTGAATACCAAAAAAGGGAGAAATAGTCAAACCTTTATAACTCTTTTCTAAACCGAGACGGACATTTGCTGCTGTATACGAGGGGTTCTTAACGGTGTTTTCATCATTAACGAAAAATGAGCTCACATATAATAGGTCCACGCCGGCAAAGAACCCAGACGAATGATCGTAAAACATCTCAAGATTTAGCACATTCGGCGGCTGACCGGGTACTTTGTTGCCATCAAAATTAAGCCCTTCAGTTCCGAAGGTCTTGTATTTGGAATTTAGATATGTATAGGCTAAACTCGTTCTGAGACCCGTTATTAGTTCAAAGTCTAGTCCGAATTCCAGTCCGTATCGCCGCGATTTTCCTGCGTTCCTAAAAAAGGTACGACCATCAATTACAAAGGGAATCAACTCATCACGCAATGTTATATAATAAAGAGCAAGCTGATAGTTCAGTCGATCAAAGGCTTGTCCTTTAACTCCAATTTCGTAGTTGATAGCTTCTTGAGGCTCTAAATCGGGATTGAGTCCTCCGTTTCCCCCTGGATGGTTCACCAACTCCGTAGTGGTGGGCGTTTCGAAGGATTGAGCTATGTTCAAGTACATATTTGCTGCAGGTACAGGACTATACAGTAATCCAAACCTTCCGGTTGGCTGCTTGAATGTGCGTGAACCAGATTCATCTGGTTCGAGAAAGTCATCAACAAAAAAGCGTATATAATCGAATCGTCCTCCTAGAAATGCGACCAGGTTGTCTAGAAGATTAAACTCTTCTTGTATGTATGGTCCAACACTGGTCACATCCTCGTCCTGATCAAGAAGAAGTTTGTTGCCCTTTGTACCGTTGATGTTATCGAAATTTTTTCTCTTATCGTCCTGTTTTTCTATGTCGACACCGATAGTAAAACGATTATTAAATCCAAATAAATCACCGAGATACCCATATTTAAATCCTCCACCAACGAATACACGGTCTAGTTCTACAATAACAAAGGGAATCGAGTTTTGAAATTGCCGTAACGAAGCAAAACCATGGACTTCTAGATCGTGAAGGCTTGAAAAATTACTTCTATAGATCATACCGAGACGCTGGTCTGTGACCTCTTCTCCAGCCTTAAAAACCCTATTTAGGGGAGCAGCCTGGCGTCTGTCTTCATTAACTTCCGTACCTGTCAGACCTCCCGGGTCTTCAGCACTGGGTGAGTCTAATAGGGTCATCAAAATGGTCAGGTCAGAGTTTTCGTCGAGATCCAACCTTACTTTACCACTTAGCAAGCCATTCTCGGTGAAACTCTGGTCCCTGTAACCATCATAGCTAAGGTAAGATAGGTTGAGAAAATAATTCAAGGGCCCGGTTTGACCACCCATCTTCACTTGGGGTTTGATGAGACCGAATTGACCGACGGTTGTTCGTTCTTGTAAAAACGGTTTTTTCGGCCCTTCTTCGGTTATGATGCTTATTACTCCACCAGAGGCATTCCCGTAAAGGGCTGAGATTGGTCCTCTCATAACCTCAATCCGCTGCGTTGCCCCGAGATCGAGTGTATCAACCTGGCTCTGCCCATCGGGCAGAGTTAGCGGGATCCCATCGACAAGAATCTTGATCCCGCGAATCCCAAATGCGGCACGTGAGCCAAAGCCTCTTATCGAGATGCGAGTGTCCTGCGCGAAATTGAAACGGTCTTGAATGAATACGCCCGGGACGCGAATCAACGACTCCCCCAGACTCAATGTTGGCTGACCTAGCTGAATGTCATCCTTCCCAATTACGCTAATTGCAGCTGGAAACTTGTAAAGCGAAATGGGCACCCGCGGAGCAGTGACAATGACTGGTTCTAACTCGATCGCTGATCGTGTTTCGGTATCCATAGTATGTTGACTTGATTCGACCTGGAGCAATTTATCGGCATTCGCCTTGCTATCTACTGTTTGTAGTTGAGATTCCTGCGCCGAATCAACTATTGCAGGGTTTATCAAGATATTGTAAATACTCAATAATGATAGTAATACTTTTGTAGATTTGGTCACGAATGCACACTGTTATTAACGGTACGTAGATTGTATATATATAACTTATCTTGCAACATTATGGGGCGTTTAGGTATTTAAAGTTCCAGTTACCCATATCATTTTGGCTTTAGATTTTGTAGATAGAAAATTGCGGTAAATTAGAAGATCTTTATGCCATATCATGTATCAAACCTGTTAATTCCTTAGCCTTCTTGATATAATTTAACGAATTTTATCAGAATCTTAACCAACTGTTCAATTTATTTGAGTCGATAGTTAACGGTTTAGGCTTCTCTGATCCTATGTAATTAAGGGGCAAAAATTGCTATTAATGATCGTTATTGCGGTTATTGCGGGAGTTGTATCACAAATCCTTTCCGTAATCATCGGATTACCCAGCATAGTTATGCTTTTTATAGTGGGAATTTTTCTGGGTCCAGAAGTATTGGGTTTTCTGGATCCCGAGGTATTTGGGAAGGGTTTTGAAACAATTATAAGACTGTGCGTTGCCATAATACTATTTGAGGCTGGTCTGAACCTTGATAAATCAGAGATAAAAAAACACCAGAAAATAATATTACCTTTAATTACATACGGGGCATTGATCACAATGGTATTTGGGGCTATATTCGCCATCATTATAACTGACTTACCTTGGTCTCTGGCATTTCTTTTTGGCTCTTTAGTCATTGTAACTGGTCCCACAGTGATTCACCCCCTGTTGAGAAGAATAAAGGTGGAGTCAAGGTTGAAAAACATCCTGGAGACTGAGGGTGTTATCATCGACCCTATAGGCGCCATAATAGCAATATTTGTGTTTGAGCTTATATTGGAGGAATCGCATTCATTCTTGTTTAATGTATTTCTTGTGTTTTGGAGGTTGGGAATAGGGATCGTTATTGGTGGTGTTGGGGGCTATGTAATAGGAAAGATTGTAATGAAATTCTCTATTGTCATGGAGGACTTTGTAGATTTGTTTGTCTTGGCTTCTGCCCTAGGAATTTACGCTCTGTCTGAATCTGTAATACCCGAGTCGGGTTTAATGGCCTCCGTAGCTTCCGGAGCAATCTTGGGTAATATGGATATTCCGGAAGAAGAACCCCTTAAAAAATTCAAGGGCAAGCTTTCAATCCTGGTAATATCAGTTCTATTTGTTCTGCTGGCTGCGAACTTAGAAATTCGACATGTTATCTCTTTAGGTTGGGGTGGGGTAATTGTAGTTCTAGCAATACTAATGATTGTGCGGCCATTACAGATATTCTTAACAACCCTCGGATCGGATCTCCGTTTCAACGAAAAAGTGTTTCTATCGTGTATAAGCCCAAGAGGAATAATCGCAGCATCTGTGGCGTCTATTTTTGCCTTACAGCTTAGCAAAAAGGGAATCGATGGGGGAGATCTGGTCCAGGGGCTCGTTTTTCTAACGATTGGTATCTCCGTTATTCTACAGGGAACAACTGCTAATACGGTTGCAAAACTTTTAGGTGTCCTTGTTGAAAGTCAAAAAGCAGTGATAGTAGGGGCTAATGCCTTCGGTCGGGTTGTGGGCAAGCTGCTAAAGATGAATGGGAAGGAAGTTGGATTTGTTGATTCTAATGAATACCTTGTGAGATTGGCGACTCAAGAGGGATTTGAAGCTATCGAAGGTAATAGCCTTGACCTGGATGTTTTGGAGAGAATAGGATTGGGCGATGCAGACACAACTCTTGCAGTTACCACCAGCAACAAGGTAAACATATTTGTCAGCAGGCTTGCTAAAATAGATTTCGGCATAAAGAATTCAATCCCGGTTTTGAATAAGATCAGAGGGGACGTTGATAAAACGACTGCAGAAAAGTTAGGTTTAGATATTGCCTTCGGTAGATCTTTAAGTATGTATGATATCAATCCAAAGATAGAAAAGGGAGAATATAGGATTATACAGTGTATATTGATCGATTCTACGAATGTGAAAAAGGTTGAGCATTTGTCACTTCAGGATGAGTTTATTCCTATCATTATAATAAGTTCAAAATCTAAAGTACCAATGATTTGCAAGAGTAGTCTCAGTATTGAAGAGGGCGATAAAATTGTCATTATCGACCTAAGTAATGGTGCGATAAGTTTAGATAGGGCTTTTTTTAAAGATTGTTCTCAATTGAAGGTATAATGTAGCACTATGCATTTCAAAGATCTGCTTCGATGGATCATTTCAAGATTTCTTGAGTGATTTCGATTGGATAGATAGAATTTATCGTATAGAGAATCACTTTGGATAAGGTCTCTGTTTTTAACATTGCGAGGTCGGAATCACCCAGAACCATATCGATTTTAGAGCTCTTTAAGAAAAATTGTGTCGGAAGTTGGAGTGTTCTGTACCAAAGCGACATTTAATAAATAGACTAATATGTTTCTTCAAAGAGAATAAGTAAAGGAAGTTTCATGAATTGAGTGGAATGCCTATGGGTTTCGATATCAAGGACTACCTTTCCAGTAGAAAGGTGCTGGTCGATAAGACATTATTGGAATATCTGCTGAGATTCAAAAGCGATTTAAGCAAACTTCATGAATCAATGCTCTATAGTGTCATGGCGGGCGGGAAAAGGCTTAGACCAATACTTTGTATGGCTTCCTGTGAGATGTTAGGGGGCAACATAGAAAAAACATTCCCTGTTGCTTGTGCAATTGAGATGATTCATACATATTCATTGATCCATGATGACTTACCATCGATGGATGATGATTTATTAAGACGAGGGAAACCAACTAATCATAGCGTTTATGGAGAAGCATTGGCTATTCTTGCCGGCGATGCACTTCTAACAGATGCCTTTTGTCTCATTGTTGATGAGGGGATCTCATTGAGATTGACGCCTTCACTAGTTGTAAGTGTCATAAAGGATATTGCTGAGGGTTCGGGATCTCATGGAATGGTTGGAGGCCAGGCTATTGACCTTTCTCTTGAAGGTAGTAAAGTGGTGACTCTAGAGATGAGTGAGAGGGTTCATTCGTTAAAAACAGGGGCTTTAATCGAGGTATCTGTAATGACGGGTGCGAAGATTGGTGGAGCGAATCGCGAGCAGCTTTCTCAGCTCAAATCGTATTCAAAAGCACTTGGGCTAGCCTTTCAGATCATTGACGATGTGCTTGACATAGAAGGCGGGCGGGAGATCGGAAAAAGCAGAGGAGTAGATGTAAGAAAAAAGAAGGCAACATATCCAAGTTTAATCGGAGTTGAAAACGCAAAAAAAATGGCTGCTAAGCTAACGAATGAGGCTATCGATGCCTTAGAAGATTTTGGCAGTGAGGCAGTGGCACTCCGTGAAATAGCCCACTATTTGGGAGGGAGGACATATTAAGGGTAGAGAAAGAATTGATCTGTTACTGGTAAAAAGGGGATTGGTTCCCAGTAGGGCTCGGGCGCAATCCCTGCTGATGTCAGGCGTTGTATTCGTCGAAGGGACTAGGGTGGATAAAGCTGGAACACTTATCGCATCAGATTCTAAGATAATCATAAAGGAAGAGCCCCGAAGATTTGTGGGAAGAGGGGGTATAAAGCTGGAAGCGGCTTTGAATAGATTCAATATCAATGTTACCGGCAAAGTTGCGCTCGATATCGGGGCCTCCACCGGTGGATTTACAGACTGCCTTCTTCAATTTGGAGCAAGAAAGGTGTACGCTATCGACGTTGGATATGGTCAAATCGATTGGGGTCTTAGACAGGATAAAAGGGTTGTGGTCATGGAGAAAGTAAACGCTAGGTATTTAAAACCCGAAGACATAGGTGAGTTGGTTGATATTTCTACGATTGATGTATCCTTCATTTCACTCACATTGATAATCCCTAGGGTGAAGAATTTACTTAAACCAAATGGAATACTGATCGCCCTGATTAAACCACAATTCGAGGTTGGTAAGGGCGAGGTGGGAAAGAAGGGTGTAGTGAGGGATGAGTCTAAATATAGTATGGTAATAGAGAAGATTACTTCATTCTTAGAGGGGGAATACTTTGATATTATGGGAGTTATACCTTCACCTATCCTTGGTGCAGAAGGGAATAAAGAATTTCTTGTTGTGGGAGCTAAAAATTAAGTTAGCTCTTCGATCTAACCGGATAATTCCCTGACGGGACGGGGCCCAATTGTTCTGCTGTTATTGCGAAATTTTTTCTTCGATATAGGATAAAGTCCCAAATTGAGCGATCTTAAGCCTGAACGTCCTCCATAGATTAATTGACTCGAAATCAATCGGGACAAGAATGTCCCGACTATCCATAAGAAATACCGTCTTCAGTAACGATAGGCGGGGTTTTCCAACCCCGCATGGATAAGACAAAAGGAATGGAAACAAACCTGTCATCGCCTGATATCATCTTTTTACATCCTTCCAATCTGAAAGAAATCTTTCAAGCCCGGCATCGGTTAACGGATGCTTGACTAGTTGCTTAAAAACCCTATAAGGCATGGTCGCAACATGTGCCCCTGCTTTTGCCGCTTCAACTACATGTACAGGATGCCTAATGCTCGCCACTAATACTTGGGTATTAAAGGCGTAATTTTTGTAAATGTCGACAATGTCTTTCACTACATTCATTCCAATTTCGGAGATGTCATCAAGCCTTCCAACAAACGGGCTGACATAGGTAGCGCCCGCTTTAGCGGCAAGTAACGCCTGTGAAGCAGAGAAGATAAGTGTGACATTAACTTTGATTCCCTCATCAGACACGATCTTTGTTGCCCTTATTCCGTCTTCTGTAAGAGGCATCTTTACTACAACATGGGGATGAATTCCGGCAAGTTCCCTAGCCTCATCGAGCATTCTCTCTATATCAGTGCTTATCACCTCTGCGCTTACAGGTCCCTTCACAATCTCGCATATTTCCTTTACTAATTCTTTAAATCCCTTCTGTTCACCTTCCTTGGACACTAGGGTAGGATTCGTTGTTACGCCATCCAGGACTCCAAAACTTGCGGCATCCCTTATTTCATCCAGGTTTGCGGTGTCTAGGAAGAATTTCATCGCTTAACCTCCTATTTCGTTACCCGAATATAACATAATTTATTTATCGAGTGAAGATGAATTTTTTGTGCTGATTAAACCCCTAAGAGGATTTGACAATCCGGTGAATATCTGAAAAATATCATTCTAAATGTATAGTATAAACTAACAAGTATGGCTAATAGAAAAAAATCGGCAATTAAAAGACATCGGCAGGATTTGAAAAGAAGGGCTAGGAATATGAATACCCGTTCAAAATTGAGAACCCTTGTCAGAAATATCAGCTCTGCTATCGATTCTAAAGACCTGCCCAAGTCCCGGGAGATGTTAAGGGTTACGATTTCCGAGTTTGATAAGGCTGCTTCAAAGGGTGTAATTCATAAAGGGACGGCATCAAGAAACATATCCAGGTTCTCAAAAAAGGTGTATGACCTTTCAAAATCATTACCTCAATCTTCTCCGACCTAACGATTATAATCGCTACCTGCACATTTCTAAAACTAATTTTGTAAGAATCTGATGACCTGGAGCATAGCTAGTCTTTAATTTTTTATCCACTTGGTAGAGACTTTTCATTATTTCCCTGATCTCCCCAAAGGTAAGGTTTTTTGCCTGTTCCTGTGCATAGTATAGGGCTCCGGATGAAATTTTAACTTCCTTAAGAATTTGATCCCTTGTGAATCTCTTTTCAATAAGTTCCTTTACTCTCCAGATAAGTCTAAATCGCCAGCTCAACATATTTAGTATTGATACGGGGTCCTCGCTCTTTGATTCAAGATCCAGCAATGCCCTTAGTGTATTTTTCTTGTCCTTTTTGGCAATTGCATTTAATAGTTGGAAGATATTTTCAAACTTGATTTTTTCTGTAATCCTTTCTACATCGATAGCGTCGATTTTCTTTTTTCCAGCAGCGTATAGTGATAGTTTTTCTATCTCTGTTTTGATATCTTGCAAATTTTCACCTAATAGTGACGTCAAATGCAGCACCGCCTCTTTCGTTATCTCGTGACCGTAATCCGCTGCGATTTCACTGATTGCTGAATGCAAGTTGTTCTTGTCAACTGTTGTGTCGACTATAAAAATATTCTCATTATTTGTATTCTCTATACTCTTAGTGTCATTAAATTGAAATACTAGACAAGTGAACGATGACGGTGATTGAAAGTACTTTTCAAACGGTTTTAATTCATTTGTAGGCAATTTCTCTGCATTTTTCAATAAGATAAGCCTCTTATTGCCAAACATCGGGTAGGTTTCTGCCAACGAGATAATATCATCTGCAGATGTTGTATCGCCGTGAAAAAGTGAGTAGTTCAGCTCGGGGTTCTTAATGAAGATGTGTTTTTTTAATCTATCAATGGCCTGTTCAATCAAAAATGCCTGTCCGCCAGTGAAAAAATAGACAGGTCTTACTACATTGTTATCGAGATCACTGTAAAGACTTTGCAGATTGATTCTATTTGATAACTTTTTTTTCATCTTGAAAACTGTAAGTAGTTTATGGATTAATTATATTTCATTAGCAACTCTTCGGCAATTCATCTAAGATTATAATTTTGCGGTATATAAAGGGTAACAATATGATACGACGCTACGTTGAATGGATATACCTCCATGATGTCGAGTACTCTTTTGGAATTGACCTGCAGGGTATATTACACAAAAGGGTGTCATGTCTACGCTCAGATACAACTGGATTTCTTTTGCTTGTTGAACATAGATCAGTTATTACGATTGGAAGATTCGGTAATAATAGTAATATCTTATATCCCGAAGAATATTTAAAAGAAAGGGGTATTGTTGTGCATAAGGCGTCCCGCGGGGGAGATGTCACTTTTCATGGACCGGGCCAGCTCGTTGGATACCCAATAATAAATCTGAGGGGTTTTAAGTTGGGGATTAAATCTTATGTAAATTTATTAGAGGAAACAATAATTGATGTGCTTAAAGATTTTGATATAGTGGCGGAGAGGAGGCATGGGTATCCGGGTGTCTGGATTGGCACAGAAAAGATCGCCTCTATAGGTATCCAGGTGAGTAAACGCATATCTATGCATGGGGTGGCATTGAATGTAAGCAATGATCTCGATAACTTTTCTCTGATAGTTCCCTGTGGCATTAGTGAGGGGGGTGTAACATCCGTAAAGAAATTGATTAATGGTACAATTCCGCTCGGGCAGGTCGCACATTGCTTTGCCAGGGAATTCGGGAAGAAATTCGATGCTCAAATCGAGGAAATCCCCGATTTGAACGGGTCGTCTATTCTAAGAGATGAAACTAGTACGAATATAATCGAAAAGTTCATGATTTAAGGTGGTTATATCTCAATTAAAGGGACGCTCCAAGCTTCGAAACCATACGAACGGGGACATGGGTTACACATATCTCCTCCCCCATTTGTGGACCACCCTAGCTTGGTACCCCCTTTATTGAAGCCGAAGGGGTGATTAAATTCAGTTAACATTTTTCGGAGGATTGTGGTATTGATGATTAATTATACAATATCAATGCGCTCAGGTTGAACGGAACGGAAACATACAGGAAGTGCCAGAGAAATAATGTATACTCCTCATCTTGATCGCGCCCTTTGGGACAAGATTCTGTGAACTTTTTACCTTCCACTAGGAGGAGCATATCAGTCTTACCCCTCCTAAGAGAACCGATCGCCCTGAGCTCAGTCGAAGGGCGCATTAAACCAGTAAATTATGCCAGAATTATTTTTGAAGGAATTCACCCTTCGAGAAGGGTGAACGGAGTCACTTGTAATTTTGTTTGACGACTGAAGGATCGGCTTCCCATCCCTCCTCGGATAGCTCAGGGAGTTCGCCGAGCGGGCGCAGCGCAATCTGTATGAACAAGGAACCTGTCTTTGGGTCCCCCCAATTCATTTCGGCCGAGACGAAAGGGAGGCGGTGGGTGAGTTATGGGTACTCTCTTTCGCAAATCTCTAGCTCGTTGAAAAAGTAACTTATTTCAAATAAAGCTGATTCAGAGGAGTCGGATCCGTGAACGATATTTTGTTCTATGTTAGATGCGTAATCGTTTCTAATCGTTCCCTTAGCGGCTTCATCGGGATTTGTAGCGCCCATAATTTCACGTAACTTATTTATTGCATTGTCACCTTCAACTACGGTAACTACACAAGGACCAGAGGACATGAAATTGGTCAGACTGGAGAAGAATGGTCTATCTTTATGTACGGCATAAAATCCTTCTGCTTGTTTTTTTGAGAGTTTTATCATCTTCAGTGCAATCAATCTAAGGTCAGCACTTTCAAACCTACTTAAGACCTCACCGATCAAATTTCTTCTGACTCCATCTGGTTTAACTATAGAGAGTGTTCTTTCCAATTTTACAGCCTCCAAGCTTTTATTTTCCGGTTAAGTTTTCTTCTAAGCCTTTGATTTGTCAAATTATTGTTAGAAAAGGCTAGCTTAACTAATATTAAAGATGATTAATTTCGTCGATTGATTTTTCAAACATACTGTGCTGTGTATACTAGATTGAAATGCTCAAAATATTTATGGATGATGTTTATTTTGAAATATGCTTTATCGACGCAACATTCAGTAATTGCGCTAATTTATTAACTTTTATAAAACGTAAAAATATATTTTAAAAATCCGAGGTTTGAATTTATTATTGTAAGACGATATCAAGTCGTATCTATTTGAACCCTTTATTGAGATATTAAGTTCAAAATACCTTTCCGGTGGAATCTTCGATGCAAGGATTTAATTCTGACACGGATTACAGTCAAACAAACAGGCGTTGGTATGCCGTATATACTGTAGTTAGGCATGAAAAGGCTGCAGACAGCGCCCTTAAAGAAAAGCAAATAGAAACCTTTTTGCCCCTTGGAGAAGTTATAAGTCGATGGAAAGATAGAAAGAAAAGGGTTCTTTTACCACTTTTCCCCGGATATCTCTTTGTAAACACGACGTTAGACTATAAATTAAATATTCTCAATACTCCTGGGATAGTTAGGATTCTTGGTATATCTGGAACACCTGCTCCAATACCGGACGATCAGATTGAATCGATAAGGAAGCTCCTTGAGAGCAAGGCGCTATTCGATCCACACCCATATTTGAGTGAGGGGAAAAAGGTGATAGTCACGCACGGGCCTCTTCAGGGGATAGTTGGAAGAATTATAGAGAGGAGAGGGTTAAGTAAGCTTATACTCTCAGTTGATCTCATTAAGAGAGCTGTTTCAGTAGAGGTGGATATCGAAATCGTTGAGCTCATAGAGCCTTAACCTACTTAAAACATTCAAAAGTTTATGTTTATGATGATAATGGAATAGGTCTGTATGGAATCCTTAGTTGATATGTTTCTAATTACTTAAATTATTCCAATCATCTCAAATTTCCGTATGATGAAAGCAAGTTGCGGTTACTATCTTAGGCATATAAAGAGTGCAACCGCGATATAAGTGTCCGATTTTTGCTTAGAATGGCTTCGATTATCCAATCATCATACTTATAAAGATCTTCCGTTTCGTCTTAATAAAATGATCAAGCTTATAAGCCGAACAAATATAAATAATTTTAGTAAGTTAAGAACATAACACCACTTTGGTTGCGAAAGATCTGGTTATCAATGACCCCTATGAAAATAATGCTTGACATTGACTTTCGATATATATTATCATTGTATTCATAATGGCTTATGAAACGCTTCCAAAGGATAAATATTATCTAAATGTCGGAAATAAAAACGCGAAGTTTATTGCAAGATACTCAATTTACACAGATAGCGAATGAAATTGCTCTAAAAGCAAAAGATGCCTCTAATTGTTTAGCCAAAGTAACTTCTCGTTCCAAGGATGAAGCCCTGTTAGCTATGTCCAGGCTGGTGTCTTGTGAAGCGAGTTTTATAATCGAAGAGAATAATAAAGACTTAGAAGATGCTAAAAATGAGGGTCTGTCTTCCGCTTTCATTGACAGACTTACAATTAATCCCGCCCGAATAAAGGCCATGTCAGATGGCTTGAAAGAGGTCGCCGCCCTTCGTGACCCAGTTGGTGAGGTTCTGAGAATGTGGAAAAGACCAAATGGGTTAATCGTTGGAAAGATGCGAATACCTATCGGTGTGATCGGAATAATATATGAATCTAGGCCTAACGTAACTGCGGATGCTGCGGGTTTATGTATAAAGGCCGGCAACGCTGTGATTCTAAGGGGAGGTTCAGAATCAATAAGATCTAATGTCGCCATCGGGAAATTGCTGAGGAAAGCCCTTAATAAGGCTGATCTTCCTGAAGATTCGCTACAGATAGTTTCTGTTGCTGATAGGTCTTTTGTTGTAGAGATGCTGAAACTTGAGGATCTTATTGACCTTATTATACCTAGAGGAGGGGAGGGGCTGATAAGGTTTGTCACCGAGAACTCAAGGATACCGGTATTGAAGCACTATAAGGGGGTATGCCATATTTTTGTCGATGAATACGCTGATCTGGAAATGGCTGAGAATGTTTGTATCAACGCAAAGGTTCAAAGGCCAGGCGTATGCAATGCTGTGGAGACTTTACTTGTCCATGAAGGTATAGCAGAGGAATTTCTTCCGATACTCATCAAAAGATTTGAGACAGAGAGGGTTGAAATTCGTGGTTGTAACAGAACTAAACAGATTGTTCCGCATGTCAAAGATGCGATGGAAGGAGATTGGTTTAATGAATACCTGGATCTAATAATAAATGTTAAGGTTGTTCTTAACATGGGGGAAGCAATATCGCATATCGAGAAATATGGATCGAACCATACGGAGGCAATTATCACTAAAAGTTATCATAATGCTCAGTACTTTTTGAATAGTGTGAATTCATCAACCGTTCTGGTTAATGCATCTACTAGGTTTAGTGATGGATTTGAACTTGGGTTGGGCGCAGAGATTGGCATCAGTACTTCGAAACTCCATGCCTATGGCCCTATGGGGTTGGAAGAGCTTACCATCACAAAATACATAATTTATGGGGATGGACAAACGCGAAATTAAATTAATACAAGGAGGACATTGAGTGAGACGAAGAAGACTAAAAACAAATCCGCGCAATCATATTTCAATACAGGTTCATAAAGGAGTAAAATCAATCTCTAAGAATACAAATAAAGGGTTCAAGATCAAGAAAAATTCTCATAATGATTACCCATTAGAGGAAATCGACGTCTTAAAGGAGGACTTTTTTATTCCTTTAGATATAGATGACACCATTATGTCTGAATTAGATGATGCAGAGTTTGATCTTCAGTTAGAAAGCTCAAAGGATGGTGTAACTGGAAAAAAGAAAAAGGAGTGGACACCTGACGACGAGTTTAGACTGCTTCAAGTATATTTCAAGGAAATGGGAACTGAGCCGCTTCTTTCACCAAAGGAGGAAGTAGAAGTATCTGCTAAAATAAAAAAGTGTGAAGCCAGGGCCAAGGAGGCTAAGAAAATACTTGAAAAGGTCTTTAATGGTAAAGTGGGCGAACCTTTGGAAGAAGTAATATCTGGTTTGAAGGCTTTTTCTTTCGGAAAGGTCAGAAGGGGTCATTTAGGAAGAAGATACAAAACAAAAAAGGGCATGAGAGTAGATTTCACTCCAGGTCGACTACGAAGTTATAGTGTGTTAACTAAAGCTTATCAGACAAGGGCGCTACGGTTTAAGGAAAGATTTGTCAAGGCCAATTTAAGGCTTGTTGTAAGCATAGCCAAGAGATATATGGGTAGGGGATTGCCTCTGCCCGACCTTATTCAAGAAGGAAACGTTGGTTTAATGAGAGCAGTGGAGAGATTTGATCATAGAAAGGGTTTTAAGTTCTCAACCTATGCATCGTGGTGGATTCACCAGGCCATTTCCAGGTCATTACTAGATCAGACAAGAACAATCAGGGTACCTGTCTATGTCTTGGAGCAGGCAAGTAAGGTGCATAAAATAAGCTCTATGATTCATAAAGAAACTGGAAGAAAGCCATTTCCGGAGGAGATTTCTAAGAAGTCTGGTATCTCTATAGAGGGAGTGAAAAGGGTTATAGATGCCACAAAGGATGTCGTACATCTCGATTCTCCCATACTTGATGGTGAGAAAACTACACTTCTGGAGTTTATACCTGATGAGGAGTCACCAACACCCGATTCGGCAGTTGCCAAGGCAACTCTTACAGATAAGATTAGAGTTGCATTGTCAAATTTATCATCAAGAGAAGAGCAGATCCTAAAGATGAGATTTGGGATTGGCTTTGAAACTACATATACCCTGGATGAAATTGGCAGGTATTTTTGTCTTACACGCGAGAGGATCAGACAGATTGAGAAAAGATCTCTCGAAAAGCTCGAAGGTTCAGATATTGGTGGGATGCTAAAAAGCTTTATTGATTAGATTTAATGCTTCTCGGACTTACCCTTAAGAATTTTGCCATTGTTGATGACATAACTATAAATTTCGGCAGTGGCCTAAACATCATAACTGGCGAGACTGGGGCGGGGAAATCCATAATAGTAAATGCGATTAATTTCATCCTTGGTGACAGGGCATCGTCCGATCTTATTAAATCGGGGGAGGATGAGGCTCAGGTTGAGGCCCTTTTTGATATAAGCGATGACAACGAATTTTTGGAAAGTCTAGGATCCTTAGGGATTCAAACTGGTGGTGGTGAGGTCTTGATCAGGAGGGTCTTTTCTATCAGTGGAAAAGGACGCGTATATATAAATGGTAACTTGGCCACAATTGGGATGCTTGATCAAATAACAAATGGAATTATTGATGTATTCAGCCAGCACGAGCATCAGAGTCTTCTAAAAGAAGGGAATCAATTGAAAGTCCTTGACGAATTCGGTGGGTTAACGGAAATTTGCTTGAGTTTTTCAAAGCTTTACCGAGGTTATGTTGAGGTCAAAAAGGAACTAGAGGAAATGAGAATGCACTATGATCATCAAGTGGAAAAAGAGGATTTTTTAAGGTTTCAGTGCGGTGAAATTGATGCTGCGAATCTAAATGTTGGAGAGGATCAGCAACTTGAACGCGAGAAATTGAAGTTGTCGAATGCCGAACAGCTATTTTCAGTCTCAAAAGAGGCATATGAAATTGTGTACGAAAGTGAAGGATCGATAATTGATAAATTGAAAAGGATTAAAATCACTTTAGATAATGCTGCAAAGGTTGACGAGAGTTTATTAGGTTTGTCTGAAGCCCTAGAAAGGGGGATGTCCGAGATTGAAGATTCGGCTTTTAGTCTTAGGGATTATTTCTCTAAAATTCATTATAGTCCAGAAAGGTTAAATCAGATTGAGGATCGCCTGCAAGAAATAAAGAGATTAAAGAGAAAATACGGTAATACGATTGAAGAAATAATTGAGAAACGAAAAAAGATGGGCGAAGAGCTATTAAATCTAACTGATTTCGAAGAGAAGGAGAAAAGGTTGGAAGCAGATGTGGATCGTCTGAAAAATACGGTCGATAATGGTGTAAGGGAACTCTCGAAAGCCAGATTAAATGCGGCAGAAAGATTGTCCGGTCAAGTCGAAAGAGGTCTTGAGGAAGTTGGAATAAGAGGGGGAAAGTTAGTCATCGATTTCGATAGAAAGGCAATCTCTTCAGAGGGTTATGATAAAATTACTTTTCTCTTTTCTGCAAATCCTGATGAAAGACCTAGGCCTCTATCAAGGGTTGCTTCTGGAGGAGAGCTTTCACGAATAATGCTGGTTTTAAAAGAGGTAATCTCAAGGGCGGAAGGCGGGTCTATCTTGATATTTGATGAGGCGGACTCCGGTATCGGAGGGGCAGTAGCAGAGACCGTCGGGAAAAAGATCAAAAGTCTTTCAAAAAGGCATCAGGTAATTTGTATAACTCACCTTCCTCAGGTTGCGAAATTTGCGAATACACATTTCAAGGTGACAAAAGAATTTCAGCGTAATTCTACCAAGGTTGATATCAGGGTACTGAAACAAGAGGAGATAATCAGTGAAATCGCCAGGATGCTGGGTGGCATCAAGGTTACAGAAAAAACGTTAGCAGCCGCGCGAGAAATGTTCGAACATTAAACAGATGTTAGTTCACACCTACCGTTTTTATACCGCAAATACAACAGCGGCAACCACTGTTGTCCATAGACCATGTTTATCACCAACGGCGGATTGTGTTACGTTTCTGGTCTTTACCGTATGGCCACTTATCTTCCAAATATCTTTCTGTTCATCATAGCTTTTGTCAGGATCAAAGGGGGCATCCAATATTGTCGCCAACATATAAGCCGCGAGATCCTCCGCATACTCGCCAGCGAGTGTGTCATTTTGGCCAAAACTGTGATGTTCAGAAAGATACCCATAGCGATTCGGATCCTTTGGAATTGCCATTCCGACAGAAGCTGCAACCAGCCTATTGGGTTCATCCGTAGCGTTCTCACTCATGACTACATAAACTACCTGTCCGGGCTTAAGAAGCTTTAATCCGCCTGAAGTAGATATCAGCCTGCATTTTGCGGGGAAGATACTTGACACTTTAACTAGATTGAATTCGGCAATCCTTGCGTCTCGAAGCGCCATCTCGAAGCTAGTCAACTTTTCTTTATGCTTGCCCACCCCTTTTGTTACAAAGGCGCTCTTAGGTACCACGGATTTACCTCCTAATAGTCATATTGAGTAGAGTTCATTAGTTAAAAAAATAAAACGTGAATATTCTTAATAAAATAATTTACTATGTCAATAAAAAATTAAAATTAATCATATATTAATCAAAGAACTTTACTTATCTTATTTTTTTTTAAATATTTTCTTGAAAAAAACATTAGCGTGCATAAATTAAGGGGTAATTCGAAATTATTGAATTCGAACCAACAATTATTTTAATTATATTAACAATGGAGGGAATGAAAAATTGTCAATAACAATAGCACCGCTTGAAGTAACCCCGAGCCAGGAGTTCGATCGGTATTCAGGATTAAGCGAAAAAGATCAGGATTTGACAGATAAGAATAGGCCAGTAAGATACTGGGGTATTTATTTGGACGGTGAAACTATATCTTATACTTCCAACAAGGAACTTGCGGAAAGGACCAAGGAATGGATGGAAAAATGGTTGAAAAACTCTTAGTATTAAGCAAATTGGTGTGCAGCAAAAAGCTCCTATTACATGAAATGCAAGTTGTCTTTATGGAGAAGTTCTTGCAATACTCGCCTAAGATACTGAAATTAATAATCTTATAATTAATTCCTATAACTTTTCTTTCTATCTTTAAACACTCGAATGAAATTTGGTGCCCATGTCTCAATAGCCAGGGGAATCGAAAAGGCTCCCGAGCGAGCTCATGAAATTGGTTGCGAGTGTTTTCAGATGTTTACCCGGTCACCGCGAGGTGGAAATCCTCCTCCATTTGATAAAAAAACGGTCGGATCTTTTTTAAGAGTGTGTTCAAGATACGGATTTGCGAATTATTACATTCACACTCCTTATTATATTAATCTTGCCTCAGAAGATATAAATATAAGAAGCTCTTCCATCGCAATAATCAAAGAGGAACTCAGGCGGGGGGATATGATTTCAGCGACTTATGTAATGACACATATAGGGAGTTCTAAAGAACTGAGAAGTCAGAAAGCAATTAGTAGGGTTGTAGAAGGACTAAAAATTGTTTTGGAAAAGTCAAATTACAAGACTAAGCTCCTTTTAGAAAATTCGGCCGGACAGGGGACAACGATTGGCAATACTTTCGGAGAGCTCTGTGAGATTCTCCAAAAGGTGGGGAATACCGAATTGGGGGTTTGCCTAGACACTGCACATCTTTTAGCGGCTGGATACGATATCAGGACGAAGAACGCACTGAATAAGGTCATAAGAGAATTTTCTTCAACGATTGGGTTAGATAGATTAAAACTTTTACATGGTAATGACTCAAAGGTTGGATTGGGTGAAAAGAAGGATAGACATGAGCATATTGGGGAAGGGTATATAGGATTAACGGGTTTCAGAAACATTGTAAACAATTCTGATTTGCAAAACATAGATCTCATAGTTGAGACCCCTCTTGAAAGGATTGAGGATGATATCAGAAACTTGAATAAATTAAGAGAGTTAAAACGAAGTTGAACCCGCGAATTCCCCTTAGCCTGCTGCAGATTTGCGTAGCGAGCAAGGGGGAAGCAATTTAATGTTTTTTGCCTGTTTTGATCTGGCTTTCTCCCACTTCGGGTAGGTCACGAGTCTTGCTCGTGACAAAAAAGGCACCTACTAGAGAGGCTGTTTTTTCGTGTACCTATGCGCTGCAGTTTTCTGCAGGGTCAATCATCAAATGTCTATCATGTATTTTTCTTTCTTTGTCTTGATACAAAGAAACAAAAATCAAGGCTGTCCAAAAATTTGCTAAAAATCATACACTCCGACTAAAAAATTTAATCCGACCGCAACCCGCAAATTTTTTTTAACGTCTTCATTTCTGATTTTCTAAACGCAATTTTTGGAATGCCAATTAAGTAATGAGCTTCATTCGCGTCATTGCGAAAATTGCGAGGCAAATTGAAGCAATCTCATCTTTTTCCCGGTTTTAGATTTCTTCGTCCCCCCTCGATTTCGCTCAGGGGACAAGGCTGCCCCCCTTGTTGTCTCCCGCGGATTGTTAGCGGGAATCCATGCTTTTACCTCTGGATCCCCGATTAAAACCCTCCGGAGCGACTTGAAAGGCCTCGAGAAATTAATTGAATCGAAATCAATCGGGACAAGAATGTTCCGACTATCCATAATAAAGACGGTCATTAGAACCGATAGGCGGGGTTTTCCAACCCCGCATGGAGAAAACATAAGGAATGGAAACCTAACATGTCTGGAGGATTGTCAAAGGAAGGTTTCCGCTACATTTCAGAATAAGCCAGCCAGTCCCTTCGATTAAGCCTTCCGTAAGCTCCATCGACGGGTCAGTGAAGCTTTTCTCGTGACAAAAAGGCAGTTTACGGAAGAGCGCCTTCGTTCATGTGCCGGTACCCCGCGCTTTGCCACAGGGCTATTCACTTTCGTAACGATACTTGTGTTGACACTATGATAGTTAATTAAGTATCATCTCATCGTTTAAAATTTAAATAAATATTAGAGGATTGTTTCAATGTCTTCCAAGAGGATCATAATAATTGGAGGAGGCTTTGCTGGCGTAAAGTGTGCTAAAACCTTGTTTAATGGACTGCCTAAAGAGGAATACGAAATAGTTCTCTTCAATAGTGAAAACTATATGGTTTTTCAGCCGCTTTTGGCTGAAGTAGTAGGAGCGTCAATAAACCCTGATTCGGTCGCCGTCTCTCTGAGGCAGTTGTTGCCCGGTGTACTATGTCGAACTGAGGATATAAATAAAATAAATTTTGTGAATGATACCGTCGAATACGAAGGTTCGGAAAGCAGAGTGGGAGTGATGAGTTATGATCATCTAGTGATTGCTAGTGGGTCGGTTGTGAATCTTGGTGTTATACCTGGTATGGCTGACCATACCTTTCCACTCAAAAATGTGGGTGATGCTATTGCGTTGCGTTACCATATTATGCAACAGTTGGAGAATGGGGAGGTCTGTGACGATCCTGAATTGAGGCGTTGGTATCTATCATTCATAGTTGTAGGTGGAGGCTTCAGCGGAGTAGAGGTTGCTGGAGAGATCAATGATTTGGTAAGAGAGACTCAGAAATTTTACAAGAATATCAGACCTGATGATATCTCAGTGACTATAATACATTCAAGGGATCAGCTTCTTCCGGAGGTAACCACCAAGCTCCGAGACTTTGCTAAGGTGAAAATGGAGGAGGCTGGGATTAAGATAGTTTTGAACACCAGCGTATCTTTTGTGACTCCTCAGGGAGTAGGAATAAGCGGAGATACCTTTATGCAGGGAGCTACCGTTGTTAGTACAATCGGTAACGCCATTTCTCAATTTTTGGGTAGGTTAGATGTTCCTAAAGAACGAGGACGGATACTTACAGAACCCGACATGCGAGTGAAAGGATGCAATAATGTATGGGCAATTGGAGACTGTGCGCACATAGTCAATTCATTTGATGGAAATCCTAGCCCTCCGACTGGCCAGTTTGCCGAAAGGCAGGGCAGGCTGGCTGCAAATAATATGATTCGGGTTTTAAATGAAAAGAAAACGAAACCGTTTTACTTCAAACCAATTGGTCAGCTATGTGCGATTGGTGGACATAATGCAGTAGCTGAGATATTCGGAATGCATATTTCAGGTTTCATCGCCTGGTTTTTCTGGAGAACCGTCTATATGTTTAAACTTCCTTCCTTGTCCCATAGAATCAAGGTTGGTTTCGATTGGGCATGGGATCTTTTTTATTCGCGTGACTTAGCACACCCAAAAGCAGATCCTACCGATCGTATATCGAGGGCTCACTATCAACCAGGTGACTGTATTTTTATGCAAGGCGATCCTGGCACTAATTTCTATGTAATCGAGAGTGGTGAAGTAGAGGTAATTAGAAATGGTGAAGAAGGTAAATCTCGAAGTATTCTAGCTGTTCTTGGTCCGGGTGATTTCTTTGGGGAAATGGCTTTAATTGATAACCATCCACGTAACGCTACCATACGTGCGCGAACCGCTGTCGAGGTTCTTGTAATGGGAAGAAACGTTTTTCAACAAATTTCGAGCACAATGGCCCCTTTTCGTGAGATTCTCGCTAATGCTGTGAGAAGAAGGAGTGGATATCTTTGGCAAAGATTTCCCCTTGCTGATGAAATTCTAAAAAACCAGCCCTTTTCGTCGTTTGTAGAACATTTGGATGTATATTTACACCCAGAAAGCACTTTTGAGGATGCACTTAACCTATTAAGTGAAAAATCTCTGGAATACTGTTGTGTTGTTGATAATGACAATACATTGAAAGGTATTCTAACCAGGACAGATTTTGTTCGTGCCGTAGATTCAGGGGTTAAACGTCATACAAAGGTGCGTGAATTCATGAAGGCAGATCCCATTATAGTAACAGTAAATGAGGAAACACCGTCCGTAGCTGCAACTATGCGGCTCCATGATATCAAATGGATGCCGGTTGTTGAAGATCTTGATAGTCGCAAAATTAAGGGTTATGTTAGGATTGATAGAATAATGAAGTTTGTCCTGCAGCATTTACCCCAGCACTAATCATGTATTTTCAGATTTAATCTTGCATTACCACTCTCTGTCAGTAAAATAATATTTCAATTTAGTATGTTATCGATCGAGGAGGTCGTAAATGAATAGAATTCTTATAATAACCTCAGTGTCTCTGGTAGTTTTGATCCTGGGTTTATCGAATGTCCGGGCGAGCCATGATACTTTAACTGTCAGTCAATTTAGGCAGTTATACGAAAGTTTACTTGCAGAGAAAACACTTGTAAGTGAGATAAAAAAGGATGGAATGGATGTTAGAAAAGAAAGGATTTTTGGGAAGGCTATTGATATTGATGACGGTCAATTTGAACTACCTGTAAAGATAATAATCACAACCAGCAAGAATGGGGAAATTCAACAAAAGATTGCAATTGATGTTTTGGATGTGGTACATAATTTGGGTGGTTCTGCTATATTTTCTGAAGAGGTAAGAAAAACTTCTATTGAGAATAAAGGACAGGAACCATTTACGACTAGCGAAGTACAATTCCAAGGTGAGTTTCACCTTCAAAAAAACGATAAAGGTGGATTTGATGTTCACAATTTTGGATTACAACCATCTGTTCTTGTAAAGGACGGTAGCACGAGTTTGGCTGGAAACATGATGTTATATTCATGTTTTCCAGAGAGCGGCGTTACCAAATGTGTGTTAACTATCCGAGATTACGTGTTGGGTGAATATAAACCATTAGAAGGATTTGCGCTCGTTGAACCCGCTGGTGGAGACGTTGTGGAAGTTGGCGTAGAGGTTAAACAATAAATCAAGATTGCAAATTCAATGTGCTGAGGTGTAATCGTTAGAACATTGAAAATTATACAAATCAACAGTAAAATTTTGGAGGTTAATAATGATGAGAAAAATAATTTTTGCCTTTTCAATAATGGGCATGTTAGCGTCATGTGCTACTTATAATCCCGTGGTTGATCCTCAGTCTGTACGAAGTGATGATAAATATTATCAGGATCGTGCAGAATGCCGTGCGTTAGCACAGGCAAACACAAGTACTACGAAATCAGTGGCCAAGGATGCATTAATTGGAGGTGCGGTTGGAGCGGGCACCGGATCATTAATTGGGGTAATTGCCGGCGATACTGTCAAGGGCCTAGCCCTTGGTTCGGTTATAGGTGGTGTGGCAGGTGGAGCTAAGGGCGTCTATGAAGGTAATAAAGATTATGAACAAATTTATAGAAATTGCATGATCGGAAGGGGATATAAGGTCCTTAATTAAAACAAGAATTACTAGATTTGACGAATTGAGAAATTCGTCTTTACTCTAAATCTGTATCAGCGAGTTCGAATCGACGGTTTATTCTTTTACCAGGGTGAACCCCAGGGATCCGTTTGTTTTAGTGGTATACTTGAGCCTCCCTGTTGATCCTTAATCTCTACGATTAGCATCTTTGCTTCAGTTGTTCCAATGTTCTGTATTGAATGAGTTACAGGACCCAGCCAGTAAGCCTCTCCTTCTTTTGCCTCGACGTTAGTAATACTACCGTCGGGAGCCACGACCTTTAGCTTCGCTGGGGTTAGGCTATATGCTAGACGCTGGGGTAGAGAATGCATTCTGTCAATCTGACCGGGTTTGGCCTGATACTCGATTAATCGGACTTGATCGTTGTCTAGGATCACTTTATAAATTTCGGGAGAAACTTGTACAGGATCTTGAGCAGTTGCTCTACCTGACGTGATAACTAGACTAAAGATCGTCAACAATATAAGGTAATAAGTGTACTCTAGCATTTTTTCCTCCTGCATATCTCTTGGATTATTAATTTCGTTTAGGGTTAAAATAATAATTGAAGTTTTTCTAAGTGTCCACACTGAAAAAGCAATATTTACTTTTAGTCAAAATGCGAGATAAAAGTTTGATACACGCTATGGGTTTCGGCAAATTAGATTTGAGTGAATCCAATTTCGAATCTGTTATTCGATCTGTTTCTGCTCGTTACTATTGGTCATTAATAGTAATCTTATCCAGATACTCAGTGGGGACAGAGCCGAGGTCATTTGTTACCTGTATTACACCATTATCATCGACCCACTTGTAAATAGGCCGTTTTTTGGCCGGGGTTGAAGGGGAGCCAATAGAAATTGATTCTTGAGAGCTTAGAGTATCTTCAATGGGAATATCATTTGTTACATCATCAACATTGTCGTCATCCTGCATCTGTTCCTGCATAGGGGGGTTAACCTGAAGATTGCTGGGCCTCTCCGTGCTCTTTCCAAACGTTGATCCCCCTCCTTCATTTCCGAGCGTGGACATCCCAAATGGGTTTAGGTTTTCATCAGGCCAGTAGTAATACCAGGGCACGTCCGATTCTCCTTGGATGATTGCAGGTTGTTGCGAACCACTTGTGGGAGACTGATCCCCCCCAGAGCTACCATCTGGTGCGCTCTCCGTCGTCTGTGAAAAGACGTAGTCTGAAAGCGAAAAATAAAAGGCGGCAATTATAACAACGTTTACTAAAAATAACTTTATGATGTTAGGTCTTACCATTGCTAATAATATAAACAATAAGTGCTCAAATTAAAATCCCTCTCCAAATAAAGAACTTTTTACTCATCCATTTATATACGGGATATATTCAGGTGGCAGGGGGGGATTCTGAAAAAGATTGTGTATAATACAGGCACAAAAATGAGGGTAAGCACAGTTGCAAAAAGGAATCCGAACATTATTGTGACGGCCATGGAAACAAAGAAAGCATCCTGTAGAAGAGGTGTCATGCCGAGTCCTCTGCTTCGCCTCCCCAAGCTATGTAATACCCCGGCATACCCATGAAAGGTAACTGATCTGACTCTCTTATTCGTATACCCTGATGATTGAAGTCTTTGAAGGGGTCATCTTCAGGACCAAAGTCTGGGCCCTTTCTAACGTCTAATTTAAGCAGTTTGATATCGACAGCTTTCACCTCATCATACTGTGATGAGAATATGAATATAAATAACTATTGCGTTGGCTGTCTCATTCCTTCTGCAGTGAAAAATTCCTCCAATCTATTGAGCCATTCCAGTCTTTCTTCGTCTGAGGTAAAGAAGTCGAACTTACCCGAGGCTCGTTGTACGTTCATTAGGTCAATAAGGAAATCATATACAGCTGTCGCAGCATTTAGATCTGCAGCTAATGCAGCGTTTTGCGCATCGAGAAGGTCGAGTATTGATACAACGCCCCTAGAGTAAGAATCTCTAACTAAATCTAGGTTTTTTCGGGCAGCTTCTGCCGCATCTCGCGCAAAGCGTATGCTTGGGAATGAGGCTCCGGTGTTGTTTAGTGCTGATCGTATATTCTCTTCAACCTTTTCTGCCGTGGAGTCACGCTCAAATCGAAGTTGCGATTCGGCTTCTCTGGCTTGTTTATAATCTGCGACTTTAGCCCCGCCTCGGAAGAGAGGGAACTTAGCCTGAAGCAAAATAGTCCATTCTGTATCGTCTACACTCTCCAATTGTAAAGGGAAATCTTGAGGTATAATTACGTCCGAACCTGCTCCTCCATCAGCAAACATCTGTGTTATGTCTCCCACAAATGAAAAGGACGGGAGCCAGAACGCTCGTTTTGTCGACTTTAAGATTCGATCTTGAGCCGCTATCTGAGAGTCAATATTTTTAATTTCAGGAGATTGGTTTAGACCTTCATTAACCATGAAGTCAATGAAGATGCTAAAGCTTCCTGGATTATCGATATAAGGATAAAGTCTCGGGTCGCTTACTATTAGAGAAGGGTCGTCTACTCCAACTTCTACCGTTTCAAAATCTTCACCTTGACTGCGGTTTAATAACCGGTTTACTAGGATCTTTGCATTTTGGGTTTGAGCTACGGCGTCGACAACGTCAATTCGGTCAAGAGATATTTCGCTCTCCCAGCGAAACACCTCCGCGGGGCTGGCAACGCCTATATCACGTCTATTTTTAGCAATTTCAAGATTGGATTTTGAAAGATTGAGATTGTCTTTTCTTATTTTTTCAAATGTCTTTGCTCTGAGAACATTCAAATAGCCAATTGAGGTAGCCGCTATTATATCTAGTCTTATCTGATCACGGCTCAATTCACGAGCCCTTTGAAGATATTTTTGCACGCTAACATTTGCCCAAGTTGGCTCATCGAAAATCAACTGGCGGACACTGGCTGATCCACTTAGTGAACGTTCCGGAAACGTTCCAAAGCTTGCCGTAGCCCTGTCTTTGTCAATATAAGCATTGTCAAGCGATACTTGTGCTTGAGGAAGCAGTTGTGCGATAGCTAACCATATATCCTGTGCGCCGGCTGCAACAAATCTATCGATTGCCAAGAGATCAAGATTCACTTTAACGGATTCATCAACAGCTTCTTCTAATGTCAATTTCCTTTCGGATACCTCCGGTTCTTCCTGAATGAGATCAGCTTCCGTTAGAACATCCCATTTTGGTGAGAATCCGATAGCACGGGCGGTAGCCATATTGATGGTGAGCTCTTCCTGAACAGGGAATTCAACTGGGAGGGAACCTGCATCTTCACCAAGCAATATACTTAGTGTTGTCAGCGCCACTCTTCTTGCTTCACGGTTTAAGTTTTGAGCGGGTGTGAGACCTGCGAGAACACCTCGCTCAACTTCATTTCTGCCTAGCATCGAAAAGCTCGGTAGTTTCCTTTCAATCAAGCCGTCAAAGAGATGATCCAATTCATCCTGTGTGTATTGTAGAAGGGGAGCGACGAAAACTGCCTGCGCATCTTCGGGTATTGCGGCTAATGTGTTTTCTATGGAAGTTTTGACCGGAACAGTTACTATTGCAATACCTCGCTCTCTAGCAATTCTTTGGACCACATTTTCAACGTCAGGGATGAGTTGAGTAACGATTGGCATATACAGGAGTGCCATTCTATTAAATGGTACTATCTCCCTGAAAACTTGTATATCTCTACTTAGCGTAATGGGTCTTGCAAGGTAGTACAGATTTCTTACGCCACTCGCTCCTTTTTCATTGATAGGGAGCCCTAATAACCCCCTATCAATAACCCATGGTGCTATTACAGGTTTATTTAAGTTCCTTCGTTTAGAGACCTCTGTTGAACCGATGATTCCAAGTGCGATGAGGATGTCTACACCGGGATCGGATAGCAATGTGTCAATTGCTGATCTAACGCTTGCAGCAGTCCAGTCAGCCTGAATTATCTTATCCGTGGGAAATTGAACATCGAATTCCCCTTCCGTGACCGCAATAATTTCTTTCTTATAGATACTCAGAGCCCTTTGATTAAGTTCAGAAGGGCCGTCAATTACGATTCCAATTCGCTTTATTGGTAGGGCATAAGATTTTACCGGTATTGCTATTAAGATAAATAATATAAGTAGTAATTTGTTTGTGATATCGTGCTTTACCGATCTCATCTTATGGTATCCTCCCATACGGAACAAAAAACATTAGAGTATACATAAAGCCTTGGATTTGAAAAAAATAAGTTTTAAAAAGACAAAGGTTGATTTTTTAGTAAATAGGGACAACGCACAACTTTTTTGGTGTTATGTTTAATAAGTGTTAAAAATGGTGAACCAATGTTCTCCCATGTATTACTTTATGTTTTTGGTCTTTCACGATTAACTAAAGGGGAATATTATATTTTTAAACACCAAGCTTTTTCTCAAAACGCAGAAATCGAGAAAATAGTAGAGTGGTACGTGTACGGGATATTAAAAATAGATTCTGATCAAGCTTCAAGAATTATTTTCGCCCAGCTTTACCTTTAACCATGCGGTAGAGCCATAACAAGATTAAAGCTCCGACAAGCGCTATAATTATGCTCCAAAGGTTTAATCCCGTTACTGTGCTTAAGCCTACGAGAGAGCTTAAGAATCCTCCTATCAATGCCCCAACGATCCCAATGACAATTGTGATTATGATCCCACCCGGGTCCTCACCCGGCATGATCCATTTTGCCAAAGCTCCTACGATTAATCCCAGGATAATCCATGAAATGATTCCCATGTTTCCTCCGTAAGGAATTTGCAAGGATAAACATTGAGTTGCTGTTTAGCCTAACTCTTTATGCTATGACATGCAAATGATTCTACAATCTTGAACCAGTATAAAATGAACTACCTGTGAAATCAACTCTCTGTGCTTAAAATGAATTTGGGGACAAAGTTTTGACGTTTTTATCATGAGTACAGTATAAATCTTTGATTGTGCCCAACGGTATTATCTGTATTGCCGTGTTTGTGTTCTTATTCTGGGAAAGATTTATTGTATTTAGTCACGATTTTTTAAGATATGTTATTAGTCTTAAAGTAACAATCGAAAGCTAAATCAATATTAGTTTTTCATTAATAATTCTTTAAATAAATCATACAGCGGTGAGAATAATGAATGAAGCTCTTTGCTGGAGGAAACAAAATGGAGAACAGTTTAAATATCAAGGACTGTTGGTCATCAATAAAACATTATAGAAGGCATACGAAATTTTTATATCTTTTATCTTCAATAATTTTTCTTATTGTTACATCTCCATTCTCGCGCCAAGGCATTGGTAGTCAAATTATATTGATCTTTATGTGAAAGTGTTCAAGAAGAACGGGGTCATGCCTGTATTATTACGGCATGTATTTCACTAAACTAACTCGCCGCATTTAACATTTTGTTCTCCGAGAAAATCGTGGACAATATACCTTTTATTTTAGGTAAAAAAACTGAATTACAAGAATATAGGCCTGACTCCCCTTATTATTACCCCCCCTTTACTTCATTTTCACTGCGATGGCGTTGCCGCCCCTCCGGTTCATCTTCACCAGCTCTCTGGTTCCCCTTCGAAAGGCTGCTCTGGTAGTGACGGCTGCTCTTCTGGTAAAAGTGGTTCTTCCTCAGGTACGTAAGGCTGTTCCGGCAAGTTAGGATCTTCTTCGGGTAAATAAGGTTCTTCTTCGGGAACATATGGTTCTTCGGGTGGTGCTACGCCTTCTTCTTCCGGGTATGGTTCTTCTTCAGGAATCAAGGGTTCTTCTTGAACTAATTGTTTTGTTTTACGAGAGTCGAATTCCGGAATATCGTTATCGCTGACTAAGGAATCATAATATCCTATTGCACTATGTACAAAATTCGTTAACAGAGAGGCATGAGATGCCCGAACATTCGTGCAAAGGATTAGAGCTACTAGAATAATGTTTTTTATCATTTGTACCAGCCTAGATAAAATATACGAAAAATACGGGATTTCAAGTTAATTAATTTCGCACACGTAATGCGTTAATGTATTGACACATGATAACTGTGAGAAAACTCAGCTGTGTAAGAGTATCACGAGGTTAATTACGGCTGGTAATACATTTCATGTATTTGTTGTGTGTGCATTTGTTGGGATGAACGGCGTTTGTTATACTAACGCCGTCTTTCGTTAATTAAAATTCTTATTGTTCAGCAAAAATCTAATACTAAATAAAGTCATATTGAATATTTAATAATCATGGAGAATACGTTACGAGCTATTAATACTGTCTCTCTTAATACTGAAGTCATCGAGGAAGGGGCTCTTAAGCTAATAATCGATGGGAGACTTGATTCGAATTCAACCGGGAAAATGTGGCGCGAGTCATTACTTGCGGTTGATAAATATTCTCCGGAAAAGGTCATTCTAGATGCTTCCGGAGTGAGTTACTGTGACGGTACTGGAATTGCTCTTCTGTTTGATCTCCAGTTAAAGCAAATACAAAGAGGTGGAGTGTTTGAGATTCTAGGACTGGCAGAAGAGTTTCAACAATTATTTGACCAATTCAAACCTAGTGAGTTCATCGAAGCTAAGATAGAGGCACCTGAACCTTCGAACATTTTTGTGAACGTTGGCAGGCAAACAATTGATATATTTCGGGGGATAGAAGCTAACATATCATTTCTGGGGGAAATAGTGGTTGCACTTTTTTATGCAATGCTTAATCCCAAAAGTGTTCGATGGAAAGATTTTTTCATCACTTCTGAATTGATTGGTGTTAATGCCTTTTCTATCGTTGCACTCGTATGTTTTCTTATCGGTCTTGTAATGGCTTTTCAAGCCGCAATACCTATGCAGCAATACGGCGCACAGTTGTTTGTGGCGGACCTGATTGTGATTGCTATGTTCAAGGAGCTCGGGCCTCTGATGACCGCTTGGGTGGTTAATGGTCGTAGCGGGTCAGCCTTTGCAGCAGAACTTGGCACTATGAAGGTAAATGAAGAAATTGACGCGCTCACTACAATGGGGCTCGAACCGGTTAGATTTTTGGTCGTACCTAAGGTGTTGGCATCATTCGTTATGATACCGGTTCTTACTATATTTGGAAATCTGTTTGGTCTCATAGGCGGATTGGTGGTTATGCTTTCTCTGGGGTTTACTATCGTAACATATGTCGATCAAATAGTGTCTGCGGCAACATATGTTATGCTTCTGGCAGGCCTTATCAAATCAGTTGTTTTTGCATTTATAATAGCGGGTGTTGGATGTATGGAGGGACTTCGAACCAAGACAGGCGCATCAGCGGTTGGAGATTCTACCACCTCGGCTGTTGTTATTGGCCTTGTGTTGATTATATTTGTAGACGGTGTTTTTGGGGTTATTTATTACTTCTTAGGGATTTAAATGAAAATGGGTGGAGATATGGATCCAATTATTAGAGTTGAAAATTTTACCGCTGCTTACGGAGGTAGTGTAATAATAGATAATATATCCTTCGATGTTTGTCCTGGCGAAGTTTTTGTCATTCTTGGTGGATCGGGATGCGGGAAGAGTACAGTACTAAAACACATGATAGGTCTATACGCACCTGCCGCGGGTAAAATTATTATTGATGGTGATGACATTTCCACTGCCGAAGGAGAAGATCGTCTTAGGATTTTAAAGAAGATCGGGGTTGCCTATCAGAGCGGGGCACTCTTTGGATCCATGACGATACTCGAAAATGTTCGGCTGCCCCTTGAGGAATATACAGATCTTTCTCCTGAAGCGATGGATCTCATCTCTCTCATGAAACTGAAGCTTGTAGGGCTTTCAGGTTCTGAAAATAAAATGCCTTCTGAGCTTAGTGGAGGGATGCAGAAGCGTGCTGCCTTAGCGAGGGCAATGGCACTGGATCCGCTCATTCTTTTTCTGGACGAGCCTTCAGCAGGACTGGACCCTATCACATCTGCTGAGCTCGATGAGCTAATCCTGCGCCTTTCTCGAAATCTTAAGATAACATTTGTTGTTGTAACCCATGAATTGCCGAGCATCTACACGATAGCGGATCGAGTCATTATGCTAGATAAACGTATAAAAGGCATAGTTGCAACTGGTAAGCCCCAGGAACTGCGTGACCAATCTGATAATGCCTGGGTGCGGCAATTTTTTAACAGACAGGTGGAGTCTGAGGTAGCAGCGTGATATATACATAAGAATCTAATAATTAAATTAATTTTATGAGCAGAAAACCAGATTTTTTCAAAGTTGGCATATTTGTTATTGTCGGATTGGTAATTTTATTTATAGGTATTATGGTTTTTGGTGGGAGTAAATATTTTCGTAAGAAAATCTATTTTGAGACCTATTTTGACCAATCAGTACAGGGGCTTTCAGTGGGTGCGCCTGTAAAGGTTCTCGGAGTTGATGTTGGAGCGGTAAGCGAAATATCATTTGTGCGCAGTGTATATAAATCTGATTTTCGATCTGCACCATATGTAATGGTAAGAGGTTTTTACTATCCAGAGACACTGGGCAGGGAAATCGATACTTATAGGGAATTCGAGGAGAGGGTTGAGAAATTAGTAGAGAAGGGGTTTAGATTGCAGTTAGCGTCTCAGGGTGTTACCGGAGTGGCATTTTTAAATGGAGGATTCTTTGAACCAGATCAGTATCCCCGTTACAAAATCGACTGGAAACCCGAGTATTTTTATATACCATCTGCCCCAAGTACCCTAACAACCATCACCGATTCGGTCACAGAGCTGACAAGAAGCATAAATCAAATTAACTTCAAGCAAATTGCGGATGATATACAAACACTGTTAGAGGTTGTGACAAAGTCAGTCGAGGATGCTGAGATTGCTAATGTGAGCCAGGGTCTCCAGAATACAATACTGGAGTTTAAAAAGGTCGCGGCGAATTTGGATTCTTTAACCGGTAGCGAGGAATTAAAACAAAGTCTAAAGGATCTTAATAAGTCATTGGAAGATATAAAGACTGGTTCTGAAGATTTGCCAGAGGTGGTATCTAAGTTAAATACCATCTTGAATAGATTTGATAGTTTGGTAGCAAGTCGTCAAGCAGAAATTACAACAATTCTTCAGAATATTTCTGTAATTTCGGAGGATCTTAGACGGTTCATGAATATAGCAAACAACTATCCGTCGTGGATTCTTTTTGGCAATCCTCCACCAAAGTTGAACGAGGCACCTAAATGATACTTAAGCACTACGGATATATTTGGCTCATTGTCTTTAATTTATTAATTCTGAATTTAGGATGTGTAGGTTTGCAAAAGAATTATCCAGAAAGAAAATACTATGTCTTCGATGTAACGCCATCAAACAATTACAATGAGAGTTCTAAGCATTCGGTTCTTGAAATTCGTAATTTTCGAGTTTCGCCTGCTTACTATGGAAATGAATTTGTGTACCGTGTAAGTGGCGATGGTTACGAGTCTGACTTTTATAACCAATTTTTTAAGTCACCTGCTTCACTTATAACCCAAGAAGCATTTAAATGGTTTTCACAAGCTAGCGCGTTTAAATATGTGGTCGTCGCACCCAGTGAAGTACCACCCGATTATATATTAGATGGATATATCAATAGCATATATGGCGATTATAGTGACACGGGGTTACCGAAGGCTGTACTGTCAGCCCAGCTCTTTTTGATTAAAGAAGATTCTGGTAAGAATAGCATTGTTTTTAATAAAAGTTACCAGAAAGTTGTCGATATTACTTCTCAATCCCCAACAGCGTTAGTTAATGGATGGAATGAAGCCCTGAATCAAACCTTGACTGAATTAGAAAGTGATCTCAGTAAGCTAAATTTAGAAGCTTCGCAATAGGATCATCCCATGTTCCTCTCGAAATGATAATAATCAACAGGCCTATAGCAAAGGGTATTTCATTCTGTTACTTGGTTAATGGATAGAGGTGTTAATTTGAGGTTATTAGGATATGAGACGTGTGGTGTTGAATAAATAAAAAATTTTGTGCCCGAAGGCGATTCAGCGTTTGTTGAATGTACAAACGTATTCATAAATCATACGGTTTGAACCGGGACTAATCTGTTCCCATTTATTTGCATCCCCTGTGAATATATAACCGTCGAGATATTTGTCCTCAGGGCTAAAAAAGGAGATACTGCCTTTTACGTAATATTCGTTGTCACAATCAAAATAGCCAATAATCTGTACTGTACCAATATTCCTTAATGATTTTCCTCTGGTATAGATCCGTTTCTCTTTATAACTTCTAATGCCATTTGTTATTCCAATTTCATCTGTATCTATATAATATGAGATTTCTATACCATCAGGAGTGGAAACTGATGTAATAAATTCCCAGTTGATTGAATACCCAGGGACTACACCGATAAGCAGGGTCAAGATTGCGAATATTGTGGGTTTCATTTTATAAGATCCTTAAAAACGTAAGTTTAGTAATTTAACGTATTTTGTCTAATCAAATTCTTTAATTTTATAAGATTAAACAGAACTTACAAATCAATGAAACCCTTTCTAGCAAGGGAAATGTATTGGTACCAAACTATGGGTATGTCATGCTCGTGCAAGGAACCCTGAGTCCTGAGTTCATCGAAGCCTGTCCTGAACCTGGTCGAAGGGGATCGACGAGGACGAAGTAATCTAAAACAGGTAAAAAAAGAGGAGATTGCCTCAAAGTAAAATTCCTCCAAATGACGCAATGGGACCAAGCCTGGATTCCCGCTTACAATCCGCGGGAGACATCTAGTTTGTCATCCCCGAGGAATCCCCGACCAAGGATTTCGAGGACAAGCTTTGTCGGGGATCCAGAGATATGTCTTGGGGGTTCTCTGTTAAGGCTATTAATCACGGCAGGGTTGGCTGGCATCGTGATGACAGCGGAAGCCTCTTTAGCAAGCTACAGGGAATTATCAAGTTAAAACTGGATGATTTGACTTCGCAAATTAAAAATTTTATCATGAGGTCTTAAAAAGGGTGTGTAATTGTACAAGTATTTTCTGATTCCATGATTATTTGACAATTTTATATAGAAGGAGGTACTGTATAATGACATCAGATACGACTCAAGCTGAACATCAATCCCTGGAAGCTCGTGCCCTGGAGAAGGGTTGGGGGTGGCTTCTTGCTCTCGGTGTAGTCTTTATTATACTGGGTATCATTGCCCTTGGAACTCCATATGCACTGGCTCTGGCTGTCGATTTAATGCTCGGATGGATCTTTATCATCTGCGGAATCACTTCAATCGTAAGTGCTTTTTCATCCGGTAACCGGGGGAAATTTCTTTTAATATTATTGAGTGGAATTATATTTGTAATCGCTGGAATATTATTGCTTGCAAATCCTCTAAAGGGAGTGCTCACACTGGTTCTTATATTAGCTGCATTTTTGCTGGTAGAGGGAATCTTTAAGATCATTTATGCCTTTCAAATGAAGTCTACACAAAACTGGAGTTGGGTTCTCGCTAGCGGTATTATTTCATTAATACTCGC
>DASWID010000059.1 GCA_036397855.1 Thermodesulfobacteriota bacterium
TTCCTGGCTAGTCCCACCTAAATCGATTCCCAATACAAATTGGATATCGGAACCAGAACCTTTCAAGTCCAATGTTTGTTCCTTAATACGCATGATTGTATGGAGTCCAACAAATGCGGATACAAATACGACACGCTTTGGAGAGGTGTCAAGCCGATCCGCAAGTAGGTTTCCGAGCTGTTGATCAGGCTGTATGATATATTGGATGTTCATACCCAAATGCCTCTATTGGCTGAATCTCTTGTACTCTTTTATCATGGCGATTCGTAATTCTTCTAATCAATGAGTATCCCCTCTACTCACTGCGATGGCAATAGGCAAACGAGAAGGCTGCCACCCGATGCGGCTATCTATCTAGAGCTCACCTGCAGCGATTATGGACGTCTGCGTTTCGGAACGCTATAAGCAACGAATTTAAGGGGACGTGATAGTATGAGAGGTGACTCCTCGTAATCTGTTAGACTTGTAAGTGAATAAAAGGCGATGGGGTCAAGGCTTCAATTGACAATTGCTGACACAATGCATGATCCATGATGCAAGATGCAGGAAAAATCCCCGGGGTCAGGCATGAATAAATGAGTTATTATTCTTTTTGTTCGTCTTCCCGCGATTTTTTCAATTGCCTTCGGTACTTTTCTCATCAAGAACTTCCTCTTTCTTTTCATTGTCAATTAGAAGATAAATGGAGGACTGAAGTCCTCCTCTACATGTCTATTCGCGGCTGGCACTTCGATTGACTCAGTACAGGCACTTCGACCCTTCGATGAACTCAGGACATGCTCAGGGCTCAGTGTGAACGGAATATAACGGATTATAAGGAACAGAAATGGAAACGTAAACCTTTTTATTCATGGATCCCCGATTAAGGCATTCGAGGATGACACCATGGGGTGTAATCCCGGTCCATAAAGTTGTTATAGTAAATCTATAAACTCATCGATACTTAACCCTGCCTGCTTGAGAATACTCGGAAGCGTACCCTTCTTTAAATCTTTATTGTGGTAGGGAAGAACAACTCTTTTTGATTGTAATGAAGGGTGCTTAAGCACTACATGGCTACCTGTTTGATGATGAATATAAACCCAGCCTTATTGATGGCCTTAAGCACTTCCTTGGGCTTTACTGATGGAAGAGTAGGAGACATTAAGAGGATGCTTCTATCGCTACCTGGATCTTTTCCTGCACCGTATTTTCCTCTTCTGGAATGGGCTCGCCGTCTTTTATCAGGCTTTCTATATAGGCTCTGATGGCATCACGAGCCATATCCCGAGCTTCTTCGAGCGTGTCACCTTCCGTTACGAGACCAGGAAGAGCAGGGACAGTAACAATATAGCCCCCTTCGGTAGAAGGTTCGAAAAATGCTGTAAAATCATATTCTTTTGTGGACAAGTTAATTCCCTCAACAAAATTTCTTTTAACTGATATGTAAATTATATCCCAATTTTCATTTTAATGTAGGACAAAATTAAATGTGTTAAATTTAGGTGGTGACAGACGTAGATTGCTTCGAAGCCTGGCTTCTCGCAATAATCTCTTTATGGATTCCCGACCACGCTTGTGCCCGAATGTTTGTATCGTAATACAAAGGGGACGCAAACCTTTAAGCAATAAGGGGGTCGTTTAAAAATGGAAGGGGTATCACGATTGACAATTACTTGTGAATGAAAAAAGGGAGTTACACCTTTATACTTCGCAGCGGCAGATAACGCGCTGCTGACTTTGCTCTGTTACGGCCGAATCGCCTTACTGCGTTCAGTAGCCTCGGCAACCTCCAAATCGCTATTAAGTATTTGTTGACAAATGCAATACGTTTGTTTACTGTTGAATTGGGTACTTACAAGGAGTCTAGTGGTTATAGGAATTTAGTACATTCGTGAGCCGTTCGGCTTAGCCTGTAGTCAGCTTGCCGAACTGCTCACGTCGAAGCCTCAGTCGAACGATGAGAGTTATAAGTTCTATAAGATGGACAGACAAAAGTATAACGCACATAGCAAGACTTGCGATCAGGCCGAGAGAAGTAGAAGAACTATGTTTCAATGAGAATGATGCTCCTTTTATTAGGTCAGGTAGAGAAAATCTGCACTATGTCTTTGGAAGGACTTATTCTGGAAGATTTCTGTTCATTGTTGTTAGATTTATAAGGCAGGGAGAGGTAAGAGTCATAACGGCAAGAGATATGAACACGTGGGAAAAGAACTATTTTAAAAAGCGAGGTAAATGAGATGAAGAAGATACCGAAATTTAAAACTGATGAGGAAGCTGCAAGGTTCTGGGAAACCCACAGCTTTGAAGACTATAATAGAGATACAAAAGAGGCTGAGATAGGGTTCGTTAAAAGACCAAAGAAGACGATTGCAATAAGACTTGATCCGGATGATATTAAAAAAGTTGAAGCAATTGCTGAGCGTAAGGGACTGAGCTACACAGCGCTTCTCAGGATGTGGATTAAAGAGCATCTCGCCAAGGAATCAAGGCATATCGCTTAAAATGGACAGTGATACAAAGGGGACCCCTTTGATTAATATTCAATTATGAGTATAAAGCACGATCCAATTGAAAATCTCTGGTTTCAGGCATGAGTAAATGAGTTATTTTTCTTTTTGTTGTTCCTCGCCTATTTTTTCAATCGCCTTTGGTCCTTTTCTCATCAAGGAGTTCCGCTTTCTTTTCATTATCAATTAGAAGATAAATGGAGGACTAAAGTCCTCCCCTGCGTGTCCATTCGCGGCCGGCTCTTCGATTGATTTAGTAAAGAATTCAGAACGACGAGTTAAGTAGAAGAGCCACCTCCTTTGACATAGCGATTAGACAGCCTCATCTAGCCGCTTGTGGAGCAGATTGTTCTTTTGACAATTATTTATTTTTCTTTTCTTTGTCCTGATACAAAGAAACAATCCTTCGATCCTTCGACCCTTCGACAAGCTCAGGACTCAGGACAGGCCCTTCGATCCTTCGATGAACTCAGGACTAGGGGGTCAGGACTTGGCTGCACCCTTGTTGTCATTCCCTAATTCATTAATAGGGAATCCATGTTTTTGCCTTTGGATCCCCGACTACTGATTTCGGGGATGACAAGCTGGGCGTCATTCCCGCGGATTGTTAGCGGGAATCCATGCTTTTACCTCTGGATCCCCGACTACTGATTTCGGGGATGACAGACCGACTAAAAAATTTAAGTCCAACCCCAACCCTCAAATTTTTCTTAACGTCTCCGTTTCTGATTTTCTTCACGCAATTTTTGGAAGGCCAATTAAATCCCTTTTGTAATGACAGTGACAAACAATGGAGGATTGAAGTCCTCCTCTACAATTTGCTGATTGTAAACGAAAGTATTAGGGAACGCATATATGCGTTCCCTACCGAGAAAAGCAAGGACCTACCGAAGGTAGAAATCTCCTTAAACTAGTAAAGGTCAGGCTTGACAATTTGTTAATTGTAATTATCTTAATGTTAAACTATTTAATATTAAGCTAATTATGGGCACAAAATATAAGGGGACTCAAAAAGAAATGAGGGCTTTGAACGCCTTTATAAATTTCATGCGCGCTGCAGATAGTGTGAGTTCAAGACTATCTCGTTTACTAGCGAAATATGAACTGACGATGAGTCAGTTCGGGGCGTTAGAGGCTCTATATCATCTTGGTCCTCTTAACCAAAACGCGCTTGGCAAAAAACTTCTTAAAACAAGCGGCAATATAACAATGGTAGTAGATAACCTTGAAAAAAGGGGGTTAGTCGAAAGGGAACGCAGCTCGGAGGACCGTAGAGCAGTAAATGTAATGCTTACAGAAACAGGGAAGAAATTTATAAAAGAAATCTTTCCAGAGCATGTGCAATCAATTGTGGCTGAGTTTGAAGTCTTAAATCCAGGGGAGCAGGAATTCCTTCGCCATTTAAGTAGAAGGCTTGGGAAGCAGGAAAAGGATTGAATTGCCATAAACAAAACTGGAGGTAGAAAAAATGGTAAAGATAAGAAAAAGCAATGAAAGGGGACACACAAATTTAGGATGGCTGGACAGTTATCACACATTCTCATTTGGAGATTACTACGACGCGGATTATATCGGATTTCACAAACTCCGTGTTATAAACGAAGATAGAATTAAAGGGGGTACCGGATTTGGATCTCATCCGCACAGGGACATGGAAATTATTACTTATATACAAGAAGGTTCCCTAGAACATAAAGATAGCATTGCGAATGGTTCCGTCATAAAAAAGGGTGACATGCAGAGAATGAGTGCAGGAACTGGAGTAGTTCACAGCGAGTACAATCATTCTGAATCTGAACCTGTTCATTTATTACAAATATGGATACTGCCGAAGGAAAAGGGTATTAAGCCGAGCTACGAAGAACGATCTATTGACCCAAATGGTATAAAGGGTAATCTAAGCCTTGTTGCAACAGGGACAAGAAGCAAGAAAAATGAAGCGTTATACCTAAATCAGGACGTCGATATTTATTTATCCTCCCTTGAAATGGGGCAAGAGGTTAAGCATATAGCTGAGGCGGATCATCACCTATGGGTTCAGGCCATTAGGGGGTCTCTAATTTTAAACGGAAAGAATTTAGAACAAGGAGATGGTGCATCTATTCAGAATGAAGGGGAAATAATAATTTCAACTAATGATTCGGCTGAGTTTCTGTTGTTCGACATGGAATAATCTTTAAATTAAGCAACAAATAAAACTTTTTCCTTCCAAACTTGAATAAGGTTCAAATATTATGTAATAAAAGGATATAACATACTAGAAAGGAGGATAAGCACATGAAATTCGGCGTAGGATATTACAGCCTTCAATCGCATCCCCACAGACCCAGGCCACATGAAGAATTATATGAAGAGATGTTAAAAGAGATCTCCGTAGCCGATGAAATGGGCTTTAACTCCGCATGGTTAACTGAACACCACTTTTTAAGTGATGGATACTGTCCCTCATTATTGGTCACAGCAGCAGCCATAGCGGCAAGGACCAAAAATATCAGGATCGGCACAGGTGTATTATTAATGCCCCTCCATGATCCAATCAGAATTGCCGAAGACGCAGCCGTGGTTGATTTGATTTCAAAGGGACGTTTAATTTTGGGTATTGGCCTGGGCTACAGGAAGGAGGAATTTGAAGGATACGGTAGATCGCTCAAAGAGCGAAAGGGACGAATGGAAGAAAGCATAGAGATACTCCAAAAGAGCTGGTCGGATGAAACTTTTAGTTTTGATGGTAAATACTATAAAGTAAAGGACGCAAATGTAACGCCCAAACCGGTTCAAAAATCAATACCCATATGGATTGGTGCCTTCACAGAACCGGCTATAAGGAGGGCTGCACGGATAGGAGCCCCGCTTTACGTACCGGCCATCGGAACTATACCTCTAATTAAGAATTTATTTGATCTTCATTCTTCCTTGCTTGAAGAATACGGAAGAGACCCCGAGGACTATGAAAAACCCCTTGTGAGAGAATTTTATATCTCTGATAAGAAGAAGGAAAAAGTTTGGGAAGATATAAAGGAGTATATTACATACACAGCCAAAGGCTACGCTCAATGGGGAAGTATGGTTGATTACAGTGGAAATCTAATATCGGATCCGACTGACCCGATCATTTACGACATCGTTAAGGATCAGTCAATAATAGGCACACCTGAAGAGTGCGTAGAAACCATTAAGGAATATAAGGAAAATTTGCCAATCGATAACCTCATCTGTAGATTCAAGTTTCCGGGAATTGGCCATCAAGAGGCAATGAGATCGATGAAGCTATTCGTGGATAAGGTTATGCCCCATGTTTCTTAATAAAGTACCCAAATCAGAAGTGACAATTTCCTATATATCGTTCTAAAATTTCGGGAATACCGATAGTAAAGCTATTTCTACTTCCACTTTATATTACAACCGATGCTCGGATACTGCGCTTCTGTAACGGGTTTTCCGCTCAAAATATCCTCAAGCGCATCCCTTATGTCCTTTCCCGTGACAGGCTTTCCATTTCCCGGTCTCGAATCATCCATCTGACCCCTGTAAATACACTTTAAATCCTTATCAAAAATATAAAAATCAGGTGTGCATTGCGCATCATAAGCCCTAGCGACATCTTGTGATTCATCGAACATATAAGGAAAAGGATAACCCAGTCTTTTTGCAACAGCTTTCATATTCTCAGGCGAGTCATCGGGATAGTTTTCTATATCATTTGAACAAATAGCTATAAATGATATACCCTTAGGAATATAATCGTTAGCCAATTCAACGAGGCCCTTCTGTACATGCTTCACGTATGGACAATGGTTACAGATAAACATAATAACAGTAGCAGTATCGGATTTTAGTTCCTCTAAACTCAACTCTTTATCACTTATTACATCCCAAAGCTTAAAATCCGGTGCCTTTGTTCCAAGGGGCAACATCTTAGATGGGGTCAATGCCATTTACTCTCTCCTAACATTTCATTCTTTTCATCAGTTAAATTAATCTTCTAGTGACCTAAAACAATTGAGATTTATTTCTTTGAGTATCAGATTTTCCTGGCGCAATTTATTGCTTCACGTCCCGTCGTAATCATGATGAATTACTTGAATTATCAAGACTTTCTCTAAAGAAAATCCCAATGAGTCCTAATGTGGCCGGAATATAGAAACTACATTCCGATTACAATAAACTAGGACTCTTAATTATACAGAATAATATCGTTTAAACCATTTACAAAGATCGCCAAAACTCGCAATATCTTATCGGTTTGGAAATACATGATTTAGTATGTATCTGTTGATTACCCTTTATAATTGATTCCTCCCCACTTTTTTAAGAGTAAGACACCCTCTCATTACTCCAGTTTTTAAATCGGCGACATATCTGCTTTCACGATTTAGTGCTTTTGACAAAATTCTTAGTTCAATTTATCGTATTCACAATGACCATTACTGAGAGAGAAATCAAACTCGTCGACAAGATGCTGAGCGGTGATCGGATCGCACTTGCAAGGCTTATTACCCTTGTCGAAAGTAACTATAACTCAATTCCCGAGATCCATAAGCGAATTAATCCAAAGACAGGAAAAGCTTATATAATTGGAGTTACAGGTCCCCCCGGAGCGGGGAAAAGCACACTGGTTAATGAGCTGATCCAAGCCTATAAAAAAAACAACAAAAAAGTGGGAGTTATTGCAGTTGATCCCTCAAGTCCTTTTACGGGTGGAGCTGTGTTGGGCGATAGAATAAGGATGCAGGATCACTCACTGGATGAAAACGTATTTATAAGGAGTCTGGGAAGCAGAGGCAGTCATGGGGGGCTTTCAAAGGCAACTAAAGAGATAATAAAACTATACGATGCATTTGGGATTGAAAATATTATTATTGAAACGGTTGGTGTGGGTCAGACAGAGCTGGATATCATAAAGCTGGCAGATACGGTGCTTGTTGTTCTGGTTCCGGAGGCCGGAGATGCGGTGCAAACCATGAAGGCAGGACTTATGGAGATCGCAGATATTTTCGTCGTAAATAAAGCTGACAGAGAAGGTGCTGAAATTCTGTCGAGAGAAATCAAATCTATCATTTCATTAAAACCAACAGAAGGCAACTGGGATATACCTGTGCTGCTGACAAGCTCTATTGGAAAACTCGGAATAGACGAATTGATAAAGGACATTAACAGGCATAAGCTATTTCAGACCCAAACCGGTTTGCTACGTAAGAAAAGGCAAAAGAGAATTGAGGAGGAATTCTCACAGATTATATTGGAGATCATAGAAAAGAGGATTAATGAGAAACTAAAAGATCATGAAGTGGGAAAGGTTTTGACTCGAATCAAGAAGGGCGAAATAGATCCATACGAAGGGGCCGAGCTCGTGATTTCAAGAATATTGTGAAGACACTACCGACGCAAGTCGAAACCATAGTGCGGACATAGCGGATTACCCAAATATCATTAACGCCAACGAATACAAGCTCAATCCTGTTAATCCCGATTTTCGTGATCGAATATTTACCGATCGAAAATCACAAAATTTATTAAACTTGATTGGAGTTGAACGCTTCGGTAATATCTGTCTCTGGAGAATCCGACAGGCTATGTTATTTGAAAGATTGCAAAAATAATGAGGGTCTTATTTAATAGGTAAATTGATGGATCCCTATATCATTTCTTTATTTTTCGCGTCGATATTCTTGTTGGCAAATCATTCTTATCAAGAAAATGATAAGGATTTATACCCGCATAGACGCTGGGAAATGGTTGAAACCCAGCTCATTCTTCGCGGAATAAAGGATTCCAAAGTGATAAAGGCGATGTTAAAAGTTCCAAGGCATAAGTTCATTCCTGAAAATTTCTGGGGTCTTGCCTATAACGATGCCCCCGTTCCAATAGGCATGGAACAGACAATATCGCAACCTTACATTGTTGCCTTAATGACGCAACTCCTCGAGCTGAATGAAAAAGAAAAGGTTCTTGAAGTAGGCACGGGATCGGGCTATCAGACAGCTATTCTGGCTGAGCATGGTTGTGATGTATACACAATAGAGATTCACGAATCGCTTTCACTAAATGCACAACAAGTTTTGAATGAATTGGGATATAAGGATATCCATTTTAAAATAGGAGATGGTTATAGAGGATGGCAGGAATATTCTCCTTTTGATGCCATAATAGTGACTGCTGCCCCTGAACATACTCCCCAACCATTGATCGATCAACTCAAGGAAAACGGTAGAATGGTTATACCGGTAGGAGACCTCTACCAAGAGTTATTACTTATTCATAAAACTCAAAAGGGTATAAAGAAAACAAATATAACACCAGTCCGATTTGTCCCAATGACTGGAGAGGCTCAAAAATTGAGAAAGAACTAGGGTTTGATAGTGTTTTTGAAAAAGATTAACCCTATACCTATAGAATCAGACATGTCAAATTATCAACCTCAGAAATCCAAGCTAACTAAGTCTCCAATTTCTATAGGCCTCGCACTATCGATGATAAGTCCGGTTGATGTATTCTGTTCTACATTCAACACAACTAGCTTACCCTTCCTGGAAGGTGGAATAGTCACATCTTTACGGGAATCAGGATCGCGTACGCTTCGGGGAAGCGTATAAATTGAAAAGGTATTTCCGGGAACAATAGAATGCTCTTTTCCAACATCGATATAGACAATATTTCCCTGACCAACTACGACTATATCGTTTAGGCTATCAACCACCATCCCATTTGCTGTTTCAGTCCCTTTTTTAATCGTGACCTCATTTACAAATGGTTCGTGTGGTCTTATCCTTGCCCCACGAGTAATCTCTCTAATCGAATTGGTAATTTTAGCCGTTGACATCTTTTCGCCCAAAACATCTACTATCTCAATTTCCCCGAATACGGCCACTTTATACCCTATTCTCCTCCCTGTAAAAGGATGGAGAACCGGTTTCGATGTTCTAAATACTGTGAATAAGTCACCACTTTGCACTCCGTCAGATCTTCCTACATTCGTATAAACAATGTCCCCATCGGCGAGTAGAATCTTCGTCGGTTCGGAGCTTAAGATAGTTCCCATGTGTTCCCACTCATCCGGTGAAATGAATCCTTCACTCCCTCCCATTGAGTAATAATAAACAGGTGGTGGTGCCCCAATGTCTTTGAGTTGCTCTACTTCTACTCCAGGGTTAATCTTAACTACCGGTATTCCAGGTTGTTCGTATTTAGGCTTCAGAGAAAGCACTTGTCCGGGAGATATTAAATTTGGATTATCGATAAAGGTATTCAATTCCCACAATCGTGGCCATAAAAGTGGATTCCCGTAAAACCTTTTAGATATATCCCAGAGTGTATCCCCCGGGCGTACCACATAGATTGCTTCACCACCTTTTGGCTCAGGCAGATTACCCTGAGCAAAGGCCATTCCTCCGATAAATATGGCTGCAATTAAAAGTCTAAAGGGCATCCTCTCAAACCTCCTTTAAGTTTTATAACATATTTTATAAGAAAATTAAACCAATTTCATCACTAATTATACAACATCTTAGTCAATAAAATAATTATTAATATCCATAATTTGAACGATCATCAAGAAATGAGTTTTTATAAAGTCATTAATGATAAACGATTTCATTTAATAATTAAATACGCAATTCAATGTGTTAACTCAATGCATTGATATTACTCATTTTGAAATTTCATTTTGTAAGAAAGTCTTACAAATTTAAAGATTCCTTATTTTGTTGTATTAAAAATTATAATATGAAAATTTTTAAATTTACATTTGTTATTTCGTCAAACAACTGCGCGGCGATATTTAGAACAAACTAGTTTACGAATAATCTTATTTTCGAACAAAGAAATATTAACACTTAAAACATGTTAATATCCGTCATATAGTCTATAATGAATATACGTTTCAATACTGAACAAGCCATTTACACCTGAATTTTATGAGCATTCAAATCTATATCAATGTAACATTTAATGAAACCAGATCGGCGATAACCGAAAATGGCAGCCTCGTCGAATTATATATCGAGAGAAAGTCGCGACCTCAACTGGTCGGGAACATTTACAAAGGAAAGGTCGGAAATATTATCCCTGGTATGCAAGCTGCATTTATAGATCTTGGAATCGGGAAATCGGGGTTCATTTCTGTCGAGGATGTCCAAGAAGATTCATATTCTGAATTTTTTTTAGAGGAAGAAGACCTTAAAACCCAAAAGAAAAAGACAAAGAGCCTTATACAGGACCTGCTTCGAGAGGGACAGGAAGTCCTTGTGCAATGCGTGAAGGAATTTTCAGTTGGAAAGGGAGCAAAACTTTCTACAAACATAGCAATTCCAGGAAGATATTTGGTTCTTCTCGGTACGGTCGATATGATACGAATATCGAGAAGAATCAAAAACAGAGAAGAACGACAGAGACTCCTAAATCTAATAAAGTCCGCAAAACCTGAAGGAGTTGGCTTTATAGCGAGAACGGCTAGTCAGGAAATTGATCACGATGAATTAAAGCTTGATATGAAGAATTTGATCGGATTGTGGAATGGGCTTAAAAAAAGATCAGAGGAAGCAAAATCACCTGCCCTACTCTACGAAGAACCCAGCCTCTATATGAAAGTTACGAGAGATTTAGTTTTAGACGAAGAAACAAAGATATTTATCGATTCAAAAAAAGCTCATCAGGAAATTTCCAATTATCTAGACGCTAACAATATTAAAACGCATATCGAGCTATACACAAACAGCACTCCTTTATTCATTAAATATGGAATAGAACAAGAACTAAAGAAGATTATCGATAGAAAAGTGTGGCTTAAATCAGGGGGCTATCTTATCATAGAGCAAGCGGAAGCCCTGACGGTAATAGACGTGAATAGTGGAAGATACACAGGAGGGATTACTCACCATGAAACAATTTTTGATATAAACATGGAAGCGGCTAGCGAAGCAGCGTACCAAATAAGGTTGAGGAACCTTGTAGGTATCATAGTGATAGATTTTATAGACATTAAGAGCCTCCAAAAAAGAAAAGAGATTTATAGAAAATTTATTGAATCACTCAAGAAAGATAGGGCTCGTTCGGTGGTTCTTGACATGTCGTCTTTCTGCGTTGTTCAATTGACCCGGCAGCGCATGAGAGAAAGCCTGCTAACGCAGCTCACCGACCAATGCAACCACTGTGGGGGGAAAGGGTATGTCAAATCGATAGAAACGATTTCATATGAAATTATAAGAGAAATAACTAGCCACATCTTAAAACCACTCGTAAAAAAGATCATTATCACTGCAAATCAGGGCGTGATATCCTATCTTAAAGAGTTTGAAGGAAAAAACTTGAAAAAGCTAGCCATGCAACATGAAGTCGAATTTATTTATGAGTCTAAAGAGAGCTTACAAGATGAATATGAAATAGATATTCAATAAAATTATTGGTTTGACACCCCATGTTTTATTGCTTAATGTTTATTTATTATAAGACATAAGAGGAGTAAGCCCGATGGCAGAAGTAATAATTGGGAAAAATGAAACCATAGACAACGCCCTGAGAAGATTCAAAAAAATGGTCGAAAGAGAAGGGATACTCTCTGAAATCAAAAAGAGGAATTACTACGAAAAACCAAGTGAAAGAAAGAAAAAAAGGGCGCGTGCGGCAAAAGTAAGATCGATGAAAAAAATACGTAGTAACAAGTAATGAATATATACTTGATCCTGTGCTTTATATTTTCATTTCTTTTGCTCAATATTGGTGGATGCAACAACGACGGCGAGAAAGGCACAATTATTGAGAAAACAAACAAAAACTCACCTGAAATTAAAATTGGTGAACAAGAACAAGACAAAGAGTCAATTAACCATAAAACAGAAACTGAAACCCAAGAACCAGTCGGCCAAAAACTAAATCATCCCCCCGTGGTAAAATCCATTAGGATTGAAAGCATCTCTGGAACCGATCCGAGTAACGGATTCAGGGCGATTGTCGAGGCAAAAGATCCAGATAACGATATTATAAGCTTCGGATATCAGTGGAAACTCGATGGAGAAACGATCCCAGGTGCTACGGATGAGATGTTAGAATGGAGTGAAGACTTCAAAAAGGGATCAATCATTTCGGTTGACGTAATTCCCTTCGACGGTAAAGATGAAGGCGTCTGGAAAGCCGAGGGAAGTTTTGCAATTCCAAACTCCCCGCCAATAATAACATCTGAGCCAGCGCCAAGGATAGAGGACGGGAAACTTAGCTATGTCTTAAAGGCAGAAGATCCTGATGGTGATCCAATTGATTATACACTGAAGAACGCTCCCAGGGGTATGACGATCGAACCTGCAACAGGGTTGATAACTTGGGAGTTTGACGAAGCGGATAAAGGTGAATACATTGTAGAGATTACAGTCGCAGACTCTGAGGGTGCTAAGGCATCTCAGATGCTTACTCTCAATATTTCCCCTCAAAATCAATGACCCTCAAGTACATAAGTTATCGGAAGCTTTGACCAGTTTAATCCGAAATATCAGAAAATTGTGATGGGATCCCCCACGAATAATCTATGACAAGTTAGCAAGTTTTGGGAACCACTTAATAAAAACAGAAATACACGAGGTATATCATTACTATAAAAATTATAACTATCTGATATAATTGTTTACCTAATCATCAATTTCGCATGATACAAGAGGAGGCGTGATGAAGAAAAAAATAGCTTCGGGGATGTTCATAGAAAAAAACATCCAAACCACACCAGAGATGGCCGCATCGCGATTCCATCAAAGCTCCCCCCGAGTACTTTCAACGCCATCACTCATTGCATTTATGCAAACTACATGCGCCGACATGATGGCTCCATTCCTGGAGAGTAACGAGATGGCGGTAAGCACCAAAATCGAGATGAATCATCTTGCATCAACCCCCATTGGAATGCCTATAACTATCAGGGCTGAAATAATTAAGATTCAAGATAAGAGGATTAACTTCAAAGTCGAGGCATTTGATGATATGGAGAAAATAGCGTCAGCATATAATGATATGTATATAATCGATGAAGAGAGATTTGAAAGAGGAATAAAACGGAAACTGGGTAAAACGCAAGCAAAGGCTTAATCATACGGAAATTAAGCCTTCAACTTTTTAAAAATACCTCAAAAGTTGTTTATAAGTCGAAAATCATTTTTTAATTTCTCTAATTATTGCATCTCTCATTTCCGTAGTCGTTGCTTTTCCCCCGATATCCCTCGTTAGAATCTTTCCTTGTGAAAGAACATTGGTTATTGCATTCTCTATCGCTTTTGCTTCTTTAATTTTACCGATATGCCTTAGTAAAAGTACCCCAGATAGAGTTACGGCAATAGGATTCGCGAGGTTCTTGCCAGCTATATCAGGAGCATTCCCATGAGCTGCCTCAAATACCGCGCATTCATCTCCTATATTTGCTCCGGGAGCAAATCCAAGCCCTCCAACAAGTCCCGCACATATCTCTGACACTATATCACCGTATAGATTCTCGGTTAAAACAACATCAAAAATATTTGGATTAAGAACCAATTGCATACAAGCATTATCAATTATCATCTCTTCATACTCGATGTCAGGATACTTCATTGCCACGCGTCTTACGCAATCCAGGAATAAACCGTCGCTTAGTTTCATTATATTGGCTTTATGAAGGACGGTTACCTTTTTCCTTTTTTGTCTCTTTGCGTAACTAAACGCGAACCCTGCTATTTTATTCGATGCCCTTTCAGTGATAACCTTCAAGGTTTCTACAACACCAGGGGCAATTTGATACTCGAGGCCAGAGTAAAGATCCTCCGTATTTTCTCTTACGACTACTATATCAACATCCTGATACCTCGACTTGACTCCGGGGAAGCTTTTTACGGGCCTTAGGTTAGCGTAAAGATTAAGTGTCTTCCTAGTTAATACGTTGACACTTTTAAAGCCCTTTCCAACTGGTGTACCCACGGGACCCTTCAAAGCTACTTTATTTCTTCTGATCGAATCAAAGACAATTTCAGGAATGACGGTTTTATACTTCTCAATAGATTGCGCACCTGCAGGTATTATCTCCCACTTAATTTTTACACCGGTAGCATCAATAATTCTTCGTGCTGCGTCAGTTACCTCAGGTCCAATCCCGTCACCAGGAACAAGAGTCACCGTTTTAATACTATTTTTTTTCATCGCTCAAGCATACATGTATTTCAAATTTAGTTTAATCGAACTTCACACAAATCCAAATTCAAAAGCCCTGTAAAGGAAATCAATTTGATCTTTACCAAGTGTCAATTATATTAATCAACAAACAGAGAGGACATATCATGAAAGAAGGAAAAATGGTAAGTGTCAATCATATAGCAATTGCCGTTCGAAATATAGAGGAGGCGGAAAAGCTGTATGAAACTGCCCTGGGTCTCAAAGTGACTCATAGAGAGGTCGTTGAAGAACAAGGCGTTAGGGCTTCAATGCTTGAGACAGCTGCGGGGGACACCACAATTGAACTCCTAGAACCGATCGGAGAAAACTCACCCATATTCAAATATTTGGAAAAAAGGGGAGAGGGCATTCACCACATTTGCTTCAAGGTAGATGATATCGAATCCGCACTTGAAAGACTAAAGAATCAGGGTATTAAATCAATAAATGATGCACCACGACCAGGGGTTGATGGAACGAAAGTGGCATTTTTACACCCGAAAGCTCTAAAAGGTGTATTGATTGAGCTGGTTGAATTGCCTAAGGACTGATCCTATTAAACCATACCGATTCCGTGCGCAAACGACTCTTCGATAATTTTCTTCCCCCGAATTTTCATCAATTCCATAGGCCCGAAGAAATAAAGAATTTTAACAGCATTTATTTCATGAATCATATCTCGGTGGGCTTATAAAGTGGGTATGAATTAAGTTTAAATTTATCTCTTAATCCATTTATTATTTTGTATCAGTAGGTTTCTTAGGAGCCTGAAATTCGGATTCCCTTACTCTGTTATCTTCCTTTGGAGGCGTAATATCGATTTCGTCAGGCTCTTTCAAGGATCTTCTAAAACCCTTTATTCCCTTGCCAAGTGCAGAACCGAGGTCACCCAATCTACTTGGACCAAATATTAGGAGCAGTATTACAAGAATAATAACGAGTTCCCATACACCTAGTCCGCCAATCATGATTCTACCTCCGAGTATAAGCTACCGATTAGACCGCAGAATGTCAATATAGATTATTCTAACCAAATTATAACGAAATTTGTATCAATTTTATTTTTATCTGATCTTCCGTAATACATTTACCAGGTTGTTCTATCAACCACTAAATTTGTAAGACAGTCACCCTTACTTACCCAAGAATTCACCTATCGGGTTAAGCGACTCAATATGATCACATACTATTTTGAATATAACAGTCATTGGAACTGCAATTAGAGCTCCTGGAATTCCCCATATCCAACTCCAAAATATCAAAGAAACAAAAATTATTACGGGATTAACCGCAAATCTCCGACCATGGATCAAAGGAGTGATAATATTACCTTCAAGCGCCGTTAGTATTAAATATGAAAATGGTACAAGAATTACATGTCCTAAATGCTAACAAAATGATTAATTCCTAAATTGAAATATTTTCACACGCGAAATTTTCGTTGAATATAATTTGCGAATCCATCGAAATTATAAATTCTCACAAGTTAAATTTTATGCCAAGTAAATACAATTGAACAAAAAATTTTTTCTTTTTGAAAAAAAACTATTGCAAATTATAAAAATATTTATTACAATGGAACTTAATTTAATAAACTCGTTAAAGGAGGATGGATATGGCAAAAGCCAAACCGAGTAGCAAGAAGTCAGCCAGTAAATCCAAAAAAACTGGAGCGAGCAAGTCGAAAGCGATGAGCGCTAAACCTACTAGCAAGTCCTCGAAAGCAAAGTCGACGAAAGGAAGTTCCATGGCTAAGAAAACGACTGCTAAGAAGAAAACTACAGCAAAGGCTACTAAAGCTAAACCGAAAAAGAAAAAGTAAAAGCAATAGCTTTTGAAGGAACTGTAACAGCCGTTTAACCTCGGTAATCTCTACAAATGAATTGAACTATACTAGGCAGGTAACTTAACTCTCTAGTGAGAAGCTTTCCGCAAGTAGGAATTTCAATGAATAAAAATTAACGCTTAACGCAAATATTCTTTCTCAATATTCTATTCAAAAACTTCCAATTCATGTTTGTATGAAAATTAGCTTTTCTCATTATAGCAGTAATTTCCGGTGTGCTGTGATTAATTGATATTTCGCGAAATGTGGCATGCGTAGCTAAGAGGTTATTTCCTGTATTTCGGATTGCTTTCGCGAAACCTTTGATACTCGGCGAATAAACACCTTCCTCATGAAAATTTAGCTACGTATAAACAGAATAACAATTGAGGAGTAAATCGATCTGAAAAGATGTTAGATCAAAAGAATGATTCTGAAGCGAATTCCAACCAGCAATGTTATTGAAGACATAATATAAATCAGTCGGTCAGTGACAGATTTAATTTTATTTATGTCGATTACTATCCGACTAACCTCCTATACCAATATCTATTAAATCATTAAGTATAAAATTGGGGAGAATCGATGCAAGACTCACACGCACCCCGATTATTGTGATTAAAGGTAACACTGTTTCGGTGAGCGATCCCAAGTTTAAGAAGTGGCAGGCCCCACAATTTCCCATTCATTTATCTGATATATCTATCAAGTCCGAGGTCCCGAAATAAACACCATCACATGCATCATAAAACATAGCAGATAGAGGAAGTGATATTAGGAAAACGAATTTGAACCTATTTGTCTTCTTTTATGAATAATCAAAGTATCTAGGATGAATTGGCTAATGATCAATATTAGCAACGATGATACTAGTTTTTGTTTCTCACCAATTAGAATCCTTGTTTGACCCCTGATAATACTGCATTGCCTCCGGCAGCCACTGTTTCAGGTTGTTTATCCTTGTGCCATAACTCGGGTGTGTAGAAAGAAATTCTGGCGGACCAGATGCACCACCTGATTTACTCTGCATTCTCTCCCAAAAGGCAATTGCCTCCCTCGGGTCATATCCAGCTTCAGCCATATAAATTAAACCAATCCTATCGGCCTCAGCCTCTTGAGTACGACTAAATGGCAATATACCACCAACATTGACACCTACCCCATACGCATTCATAATCGCGCTCATTACCGCCGGATTCTGACTTCCCAGAGCCGCTTGTAATCCTGCGGCTCCAAGATTAGCAAGAATGCCGGCTGACGCTCTTTCTGCGCCATGATTTGCAGCAACGTGTGCAACCTCGTGTCCTATAACCGTTGCAAGAGTCGCGTCGGTGTTAGCAACACGAAACATACCTGTATAAACCCCAATCTTACCGCCTGGAAGCGCGAATGCATTGACTACGGTATCACCCTTAATAACCCTATATTCCCAATTATATCTTGGTGTATCTGCCACACTCACTATTCTTGAACTGACCCTAGTTAATTGGCTATTGTATTGTGGATTATTTGAAACTCCCTCTTCTTTTATCACTTCTTGAAAGGCTGCATTACCCATTTGTGAGGCTTCCTGGGAAGACACCAGAACAAGCTGTGATCTTCCTGTTATAGGAGCTGTTTGACAAGAAATCAAAAAAGAAAGAAAGGCAATCAATATTGGTAACAGTGATGATTTAGATATTTTCCTTACGAACCCGTAATCCAATAATTTTTTTAACATGATTATTCTCCTATTATACTTATTTATATCATAAGGGAAGCAATTCAATTTATATTTGGACATACACAATGTGATATTAAACAGATATATCGTGTTATGAAAATTCTTCAATCACTAAAAAACCATCATTCTACATAATTTTAACCGCAAGAATAACTTTCTATCAATTAGTCTTGATTAATAGTTAAAAGATCTTACTAGCTTTTGTAAGTCAGAATACGTCCCCATAAGCTTTTCGTTCCCCAAATTCCTGAACGTAAGCATTCGAGAAGAACTATCTGGCTGTGATCGACAAATACGTTTACTTCAGGTCCATAGTTTTTAATGTACCATCCGAATACATCAGGATCGGCAGCCTCAAACATGGTTTTTTCCAGACCTAGTTCACGAATAATCTTTGCTATTACGTCTGTACGCCAGGTCTTAACCCGTTCTGTAATGCCCTCAGATTCGATCATGATCATGTAGGCTCCTGCATCGAGGTGTTGGTTAGCCAGTTGTATAGCCCAATCGGGATCGCTTGTTCCTTCAGCCTCAAGTTCTTCGATAGCACTTGCACCACCGGCTCCAAACTGAACATTGATTTCCGGTTTAGCCTTTAAACCAGCTTTTCTAACTTTCTTCGTCAATCTTACTAAATCCTCATTTGGTATAGTTATAAAGCCGCTTGAAATCTCAACTATATCGAATTCAAGACGCTTACATTCTTCAATATACCGGTCAACAGCTTTCCTTCCAAGAGTAAGGACGTGTTCGATAAATCCCCCGGTTGAAACCATTACTTCATGTTGATGACACAGGTCTATAATCTCTTTCACAACATGTCGGGGCATAAGGCTAAAAGATCCGCCAGAAAATTTAAATATATCTACATACTCACCCATCGTTACTAAAATATCCTCCAGGTAATGCTTTCCGACCGGTGTGTAGTAAGGACCACGAATTTCCGTTAGACCTCGTTTGCGCGGCTTCTTTTCCCTCTCATTTATCGGTAAAAATTCAAAAGCCCTTTCGTCCTTATGTGTTTTTGGTTTTTCTAGCTTATTTTTAGGCATTTATAATCCTCCTGTAGGATTTAATTTTGCAGTGGTGTTTTTACTCGTGAAATAAGTTTGCATAATTCAGATATATCGATGTCATCCAGGTTCGCAACCGTATCGACCAGTTTTTTCCTCAATTTTCTGCTGGTATACGGTTTACTAAGTATTTCAAATTTATTCACAACACTCTCCCAGCCTACAGGATTTGTAAAAAATCCTTCGTATTCCTTCTTTTCTTTTGTGAAGATTCTCCCATCTTTAAGGGTAATTGTGATTTTACAGGCATGTTGTTCAGGAAACAAATTACTATACTCTTTTGCTGGTCTAACAATCACTTTTTTTAAAAGATCTTGAACATCCCGACCGAGTATCCGAACTGCTTCGTACTGAGCTGGCATTACTTGATCATCAATCAATGCTACCGAAACCATATATTGCAGGCTGTGATCAGCCTCTTCTTTTGTCCTTACTATTGTTTTATCACCCTCCTCTCCGCCTCCGATTATGTGATAGGCCACATCAAAGATGTCGACCTCTATATGTTTGATTTCTTCATGAGTAATGCGATTTTCGCCTTTGATTTCGAGAACGCCCTCTATCGCAGACTGTGAATGAACTTCGGCATTATATTTTTTTATAATTGTCTTTCTTACGCGCTCTAAGTCTTCTCTAGACCAATCGATTTCAAATTTTTCTGAAATAGAATCCATAAATCCTTTGTTTCCTTCGAAAACTTCTCTTGGTCCCGTAATTCCCCTCATAGCTAGAAATGTTCCATGCATACAACAAAACGCGGTGTTTGGCATTGCCAGCCCCTTCCAATTCGAAAGTAAACCAGTTCGTGTTACTCGAAGTGCGTTAAAAGCAGTGCCGCATATCCCAATGGCATTTACCGTTTTCTCAAAATCCAGATTCAAGGCCTTTGCAATACCAGCGGCCAGTGAGTATGAACCTTGAACAGTATGATCGAATCCCTTACTACGAACCGGCGCTACATCGCTAAGCCTGCATTGAACCTGATAAGAAATAGCCAAGGCAGTCAAAAAATCACGCCCATTGCCATTAGCGTACTCAGTCGCAGCCAGAACTGCACCAATATTATCGCTGGGATGGCAAGTCTCCCCTTTCGCCAGGTAACTGTCGTTGAAATCCAGGTAGCGCACAAGCGAACAATTATAAAAGGCTGCAAGGTCTGGAACTGTCTTTTTTCCACCAATGAGGGTGCAAAGATTATTACCTCCAAATTCCTTTAGATGGGACCTAATATATTGTATTGGTTTACCCTCCATTGCTCCTATCGCGCAGCCCAAGGAATCCATGAGTCGGATCTTTAATTGAAGCTTTGCTTCGTCCGACAAATCTTCATATGAAGCTCGAATAACGAAATCGGCAAGCTTTTCAGATACGGTCATCGACTGTCTCAGAATTAATCCAGATTGTACTTTGATCAAGACGAATTTAAAGTACAGTTACTTTTCGACTATCATTTGATGTTTATCTCTTTAGTGATTTTACTCAATACAGCAATAATCTTATAGTAAATATCTTAACAGTATTTAACCTATAAAAAATTCTTACCTGAAAATAAAGGGAAAAATGAAAAGGACCGGGACAGTAATAATCTTCGGGTGAGGAACTATGGCTAAAACAAAAGATAATATCTCGAGACTCGACACTTTAATTGGAAAAAGGGCGTCGCCTTTTGCTCTCTGGGTTAAATCAGTTTTATGAAATATGTCTATCCAATTTCTCTTTATCAAATCCTATGATGACCTCGTCTCCTATTATGATTGCGGGAGTAGATCGGCTCTTATACTTTTCGGTAAGTTCCTTAAGGGCCCTTTCGTCTTCACTTACATTTCTATCTTCAAAATTTACACCCTTCTGAGTTAGGTATTCTTTGGTATTCTTGCAAGCAGAACAGCCTGTTTGTGGATAAATTATTTATCTAGGAATAAAAAGAGAAATCTCGCAGTTGATCTGCGGATCGCAATATCAATTTGAAGATAAGTTGAGGACTAGAGTCCTCCGCTACATGTCTATTCGCGGCTGGCCTGTCCTGAGTTTCATCGAAGGGAAGCCGCTCCTACGAAAAATTTATAGCCGTTCGCGATGACGGATGGAGAATGGAAACTGACACGTTCTTACGTTTAAATATCATTCAGAGTGTTCCTCAAGAAATTTCTCGGCATCCATAGCTGCCATACAGCCCGATCCTGCTGCTGTTATTGCCTGCCTGTATACATGATCCTGCACATCACCGGCTGCAAACACACCGGGGATATTGGTTCTTGTCGCACCATCTCTTGTAATAATATATCCAGCGTCATCCATTTCAACCTGACCCTTCAATAAATCCGTATTAGGGTTATGACCGATGGCAATAAATACGCCCTGGCATTCGTGAATATTGACCTCCCCAGTTTTGACATTCTCAACTTTAACACCAGTCACACCTTTTTCCGCATCGCCAATGATCTCTTGCACAACGGTATCCCATAGGAATTCAATTTTTTGATTCCTAAATGCTCTCTCTTGCAATATCTTTGAGGCCCGAAGCTTATCTCTTCGATGAATTATCGTAACCTTGGAAGCAAATTTTGTAAGAAATATTCCTTCCTCAATTGCAGTGTCTCCACCCCCAACGACAACAAGCTCTTTACCTTTAAAGAAAAATCCATCGCAGGTTGCACAAGTAGAGACGCCGTGGCCAAGGAGCTGCTTTTCTGATTCGAGACCAAGAAGTTTCGCGGAAGCCCCAGAAGCTATGATAAAAGTCTCTGCCTCTATTACAGACTCGCCGGCAGCTACCTTAAATGGCCTCTGCGTTAAATCGACCGAGTTCACTTGAGCCAATACACACTTGGCTCCAAATTTCTCCGCCTGCTTTCGCATGTTGTCAATAAGTTCGGGCCCCTGAACGCCGTCCGGA
>DASWID010000060.1 GCA_036397855.1 Thermodesulfobacteriota bacterium
CGTATTTATCCCTTACCTCATTGTATATGAACTCAAAATCTATGAGCTCTCTTATCTTCCTCAGAGGATGATTCTTACGTATCCTCTTATCTATATTGATTCCCATATAAAATAATTTACTCTGGGGTGGGTCTTCGTAGCTCATCATGGCTGGTGGTTTTTATCCTCCTTCAGGTTTTCTCCCATTATAGCACTCCTGAGCTTTTTTGTGTCAACTTTTTTCCCTAGCAGAGGATTTGGGCAACAGCCCGTTCACAATTGACAAATGATGATACGATGCAGGATACATGATGCATGATGCAGGATGCACGATCCATGATGCACCATGCAGGATGCATGATGGCAAGAGGGAATGAAGGGAAAGAGGGCGTTGAATTGGAGATTGCTTCGAGGGAGCCTGTGCTTAGCACGTCGATTAACTTATTACCGGCCCTTCGATGTAACTCTGGACAGGCCCTTCGACTCAACTCAGGACAGGCAATGACAAGAACAATTTAACGTCTTGCCGTTCTAACGTTTTGATGATAAACTTCTAGGAATATGAAAGGGACCCAGAAAAGAGCAACTATTTATTTCAATCCGGATGTTCATAGGGCTCTAAGGCTAAAAGCAGCCGAGACAGACCGATCCATCTCTGACATAGTAAACGAAGCTGTAAATCTAAGCCTGGCAGAGGATGAAGAAGATTTGGCCGCATTTGAAGAGCGAAAAACCGAACGCAATTTGGCATTCGAAAATGTGCTGAAAGACCTTAAGAAACGTGGCACGATATAGGATTCTGATTAAGCCTTCGGCAGTTAAAGAGATTGAACGAATTCCCAACAAAAAAGACCGTCAGCGCATAGTGTCGAGAATTGCTAAACTTGCAGACAATCCCAGACCATCGCGTTGTGAGAAACTTACTGGAGAAGAGAAATACCGCGTCCGTCAGGGCTGGTATCGAATTGTATACTTGATCGAGGACCAAGACCTAGTTGTGTACGTTTTCAAGATCGGACATAGAAAAGACATATATCGTTGAGGTTTCTGAGATTCAAAGTGAGATTCAAAGGGAACGGAACCCTTCAATTATCAGCGATTGACTGAAATATAAAAATTCTGAAATGTTATATGTTACTTTAAGAATTTAGCATAACTATCTCTTAGTAAACAATTAAGACTTCGATGTCTGATTTTCATAATTGACGATTGTTTTAACTTACTTTTATTCTCCCCCCTATTTTTTGACCAGTTCTTTTTACTTTTCGTATCATGAACGTCCTATTCCTTTTCATTATCAATTAAAAGATAAGTGGAGGACTGAAGTCCTCCGCTACATGTTTATTCACGGCTGGCCCTTCGACTCAACTCAGGACAGGCCCTTCGACAAGCTCAGGACAGGCTCAGTGTGAACGGGTTATATGGAACAGAAAGGAAAAAGAAAACCTTTTTATTCATGGATTCCCGACAACAATCCTCGGGAATGACCGTAGGTGTAGAATTGCTGATATTTGTTCCGGGTCGCACATGAGATTGTACCTTTTACTATATTACAGAATTGCAAATTTCGGAACTAGGAAAATGTTTGTGGGATTCCCGATAGATTCTTCGAGTTGCTCACCCTTCGACATTTCTCAGGACAGGCCCTTCGACCAGGCTGAGGGTGAACGGGTTATAAGGAACAGAAAGAAAAAGAAAACCTTTTTATTCATGGATTCTCAATAACTGCATTTGGGAATGACGCGTCGTAATTGAGATTGCTTCGAAACGAAGTTTCTCAAATGACCTCTAGGTGGATTCCCCATAACGCTTGTCCTCGAACGCCACCCGATCAATTCATTCGAGTGCAGGCTTGATCGGGGAGTGCTCGGGAGACAGATGCGGGTGGATCCCCGATAAATGCATTCGGGGGTGACAATCGGAGCAGATATCAAGCTGAATTTTTTGGCGCCCCCAGAGGGATTTGAACCCCCGACCTGCGGATTCGAAGTCCGACGCTCTATCCGGGCTGAGCTATAGGGGCGCGTCCTAGAGTTTATGATATTTGTATACTCGATAGTAAAACCTATCCTCACTTCCCCCCTCACCCTAACCCTCTCCCTCAAGGGAGAGGGAATTTCATAGTTCAATCTGAATTTATTTCCTGAACGCATTCAAGGGGAAGTGACCTCCCCCATCTATCCAGAATTGTTTTAATCACATAATCCTTTGTGTCAAAAGTAGTCTTCAATTTCAACGCATTCTCTAATATCTCCTCACATCCGGCCTTTGTTATGGAGTTTAATAGCTTTTTAACCTTTGGAATAGAATGTGTGTTCATGCTAAGTTCGTCAATACCCATGCCAACAAGGAGAGGAACACACGAGAGCTGACCAGCCATTTCCCCACATACACCCACTGGGACACCCTTAAGCCTCGCCGCCTCTGTAATGCTCTTTAAAAGTCTCAGGACTGCTGGGTGGAAATGACTGAATAGGTACGATACATGCTCATTAATTCTATCCACAGCCAGCGTATACTGTATAAGATCATTTGTGCCTATACTTAAGAAGTCCACCTCTTCAGCGATTTCGGATGCAAGAATTGCTGCCGATGGTGTCTCAATCATCACTCCTATCTCCCAAGAGCAACCAGAATCAATCTCCCTTGCTACCCCGCTCACAATACTCTTTGTGTCTCTGATCTCAAAGAGACTGGACACCATTGGAATAAGAATCCTAATTTTCCCAAAACGGCTAGCCTTGAGAATTGCTCTAATTTGTGTTCGAAAAATATTCCTATCCATCAGTGAGAATCTGATCCCGCGAAGTCCGAGTGCAGGATTGAGTTCTTTTGGAGCTTCCATCCCCGGTGGGAATTTATCTCCACCAATGTCAAGAGTCCTTATTGTTATATCTGATGAATGGAAAATCGATATCAATTTTTTATAATCCTCAAACTGCTCTTGTTCGGTTGGAAAAACATTGGATCTCGTAAATAGAAACTCCGTCCTGTACATTCCTATCCCCTCTGCCCCGTAAGATAATGCTTGCTCAATCTCATCCGCGATCTCAATATTCGCATTGACCTTAATCGCCATGCCATCCAGGGTCCTGCTAGGTAATTTCGCATATCTCTTGAGTTTCCTGGCGAGAGCCTGATAGTCCTTTTCTCTTTTAATAAATTCCCCTCGCTCTTGATCCGCAAAATTCACTATTACAATACCGTTGTAACCATCAATGAAAATCGGATCCCCAGGGGATACTTTGAGTATAATATCCTCAAGACCCATGACGGTTGGAATACCCAGTGATCTTGCGACGATAGCGCTATGGGATGTAGTACCTCCTATGTCAGTAGCAAGCCCAATGGCACGGTGCTTGGAAAACGCGATTAAATCTATAGGTGAAATATCATGCGCCACCAGCACGGAATCCCCTTTCAGATCAGGCACATCATCCTTAACATCTCGAAGATTGTGAAGGACTATCTCTCCAAGATGATATATGTCAGCCAGTCTCTCTTTCATATATATGTCTTCTACATGCTTAAAAGCCTCACTCTTCTTTGAAAGAACATATGTTATGGCCCACTCGGCACTCGCTAGTTCGGACTCAATAGCCCTAATTACCTCTTCACAGAACAAATCGTCTTCGAGCATCATGATGTTAAAATTCAAAACCTCCAGGTGATCCCCCTTCTCCATGGGATCAAATCTTTCAATTATTGAACGTAGATGCTTTTTTGACTTTTGTACGGCACTGAGAAATCTCTCTTTTTCTGATTGTATAAAGGCTGGATCGACCCCGGATCTCTCTACAAACGTCTTTGTGCGATCGAGCAGGGCAACCCTTCCAAGGGCAACACCTGGAGAAATTGCTATTCCTTTTAACTTAAATCTCATGACTCTTCCCCAAATCCGCTATCGACAAGCTTCTCGATCTCCGAGATAGCCTCATCTGCGTCCTCACCTTTCGCGACTACCTCTATTTTAGTACCTTTTATAGCAGCAAGAGAAAGAACACCCAGTATGCTTTTCCCATCCACAGCATAGCCGTCCTTCATAAGGTGTATATCTGAGGAAAATTTATTTGAAAGGCGTACAAAGATAGCAGCGGCTCGCGCATGAAGACCGAGCTTATTCTTCACTGTAAAAACCTTGCTCCTCTCTACACTGCTCATTCTAGCGGGGCACCAATTTATCGCTATATATATTTATTCTGTTTGAAATCAGAAGACTCTGGAATCTAAAAACATCCGGTTATTTATTATAGGGTTTGGTGAGTATTTTTTCAAACCTGCGAAAGGGGGTTGTGGTTTAAATAAATTTCTATCAATGTCCGTGTTCACATCGAGATCTCTATCGTATTTCAGAGAAATTAAATATTCATCAACCCTGAGCTCAATTCGTCGGGGGATCTGCGTACCATTTCCAACATCTATAAAATCTTCAAATTCACATGTCGCAGTCGAACCATTTTCCAAAGTAATCATAGCCTTTGAGATCCTATAATTCAGGGGATTTATCCAGAGGACACTCTCTTTTCTCCTGTCTTTAAACAGGGTTAAGACAACTCGACCATCATCCACACCTAGAAGCACTCGGGAATTCATAAAATCAGGCGCCTCAGGCAATCGGCCTAAGAAGAGATTGACCAGGTTTTTCAGCGTAATCTTAACCGGAAGGTCAGGGTAGAAATATGAGATATCGAATTCTTCCAAATTATCGAATTCGTTTCTCTCTTTGGCTGAAATTACATAGACCTTCTGACCATTTGAAATGATCATGCCCACTGTCCTGCCAAATGGGGCTATCGCCTCTAAACGTAACAGGTTCGGCTCTTCGGCAATTGTTACTTGTTTATAAGAAACATTGTTATAAGGGGATTCAATATTAACGGACGCTAGACCCTTTACAGAATTAACACTGTCTTCAGCATCTATAACCTTCGATATAACGTCTCCAAGATCGATACGTTCTATATCTATCTCTAACGTCTTCTTTGCACAGGATAATAAAAGAGGGAGGATTAAGATTAAATGCTTGTTCAAGCTAAATTTTTTCCTTTCCTATCTGGGCATTTATTTTCTCTTTTATCACAAGTATCTTTTCCTGAAGCCTTTCCTTGATCTCAATATCGTCATCTTCATTAAGTTCTAAACCCTTCTCATAATATTGTAAGGCCTTCAAAACATCTCCCTTGTCATTATACACATCCCCTAGGTGCTCCATGATACTCGGATCATCGGAAGTGAGCTCAACCGCCTCCAACAAATACTCTAGTGCTTTATCTAACTGTCCCTTCTTATAATAGACCCACCCAAGGCTATCTATTATATACCCTCTGTTTGGCGATATTTCGTTCGCCTTCTTCACCAACATTTCGGCCTCGTCGAGATTCTTCCCCATCTCAGCATAAGAATAACCGATGAAATTCAGGGCATCGGCATGATTAGGATTTTCCTCTATTATTTCCCTCATGGTTGATATCCCCTTTTCTTCATCCTTCTTCATGAAGTATGTAACCCCCAGGGAATATGTGATAACCTCGTTTCCGGGATTACGCTTTAGAAAATTCTTGTAAGTTTCTATTGCTTCATTATCTCGATTCAGCTTTCTGTAGAGGCCCCCCAGATAGTTAATCAGTATCTCGTTATCAGGCAAGCGCTCCGTGGTTTCTTGCATAATTTTCAACGCCTCATCGAGCTGTCCCCTTTTCTCATAGATATAAGCCTTCTGGACAAGCGAATCGTCATGAAAATTAGAGTCACTTGCTATATCATTAAGAAGATTAAGAGCCTCATCGAATCGATCCGTTTCGGTGTAGCAAAGTGCAAGGTAATATTTAACCCTTTCGTCATCAGGATTTCCAATTAGAACAATATTAAACTCTTGTATCGCCTTATCGTAATCCCTCTCCTCGAGATAGAGGAGACCAAGCCTCAGCTTTACGTCCGGATTCTGAGAATCGAGTTGCTCAGCTTTTTTGAATTGCTCCGCAGCATCCGCAATTCGATTCACTGTAAATAGGAAGTTTCCGTAACGGATATAGCTCTCTAAACTGAGGGGGTAGAAAAATATTAGATCTTTATAAATTTTTTCTGATTCAACCGGTCTTCCAAGTTTTTCATAGACTCTGGCTATGTCTACAAGAGCCAGTGGATAAGATGGGTTTCGCTCAAGAGCTTGATTGTAGTAAGCGACAGATTCCTCCAATGCACCCTTTTCAAGATACAACCTTCCGAGAAAATAATATGCACGTTCATCATCAGGAGCGAGCTCGGTAGCCTTCGTCAGAATTTTCTGAGCTTTGTCATATTCTTTGTTTTCGGTGTGTACATTCCCCAGAAACAAATAAACATCAACATCTTCAGATTCGAGCTCAATCGACTTTTCCAACTCTCGAATGCCTTCCCGCTTCTTCTTCGGATCATTACTCGAAGCGTAAATCTTACCAAGAAGAGCCCTAGCAGGAATATAATTCGGATTTAAATCCAGGGCCTCCGTTAATTTACTAATCGATTTATCGAGACGGTTAAGACTAAGATACATCATTGCTAGATTGTGCTTTATCAGTGCAGAGTCAGGATCGTAGCCCTCAGCCAATTCCATTTCCCTAAGAGCGCTTACTATATCCCGTCGCTCTTGATACAACATGGAAAGCGAGAAATGATAGTAGGCATCATATCTGCTCGGTAATGACCCATCCTTCTCTATATTTTCATGCCCAGATGTATCGGCTGTTTTTAACTCAATACCTCTGCTCGCACAGGAACAAATAATTAACAACAGGAATACCAGCCCTTTTTTGCTCATCCCAAATAACTCCGTAAATCGATTATTCTTCATGTCTTACGACGCCTCAACTACGTCCAATTCAATTTTGCCCACCAATCTCAATATCTCTGCACTCTTGTTGAGGTTACCCTCTACAAATTTAACGTGAGAAGCATCGGCGGGAAACTGACCAAAAGTAGGGTCTACTGCAACCCATTTACCAACGAACGCCTCATTCCAAGCATGATAATAGAATTTCCCATCCAAAAAAACGAGACCGAGAACCAACTTTGTGGGAATACCTGCCGCTCTGGCAAGTGCTGTAAAAAGTGTCGCGTGTTCATTGCAGTCCCCTTTTCGAGTCTCCAGCACATCAAGTGCATTAGGAAGGCTTATTGTTGGAGTCTTTTCCAAGTTTTTATAGAGCCAATCATTTATTTTTCTGACAGCTTCAAGAGAATCTGTTTCTTCGCCCAAAATGACACGTACCCTTTTCACTATTTCATCATTCTTACTCTGAATTAAGATGCTCTCCTGAGTATATGCCTTGAGTTCTTTACCGGTATATGGAATTTTATAAGTATTGATATTTGAAAGAGAACCTACCCTTATCTCGAGTAAACCATCCTTAATAAACTGTCGGTAATTATCTATTAGATCTAATCCATCAGTTGATTCGATGCCACCAATCCTTATACGCAAGAACTCAAGGTCCCGAGGATTCTCAATTGTCAGATTTGAAGATATAGCAGTTTTATCCACAATATCTAAACTCGAGACATTGTCTGTAATCAAATCTTCTCGGTTTTCTTTAATGGACACAATTCCCAGCGGTGAGACCTCTTTTATGACTTCTCCATTCGGGGTAATCCACGCTGTATACTCTGAACCTAAATAATTCATCTTGACCCTGTAAGTTTTAAATGTTCCTAAGGGGATTGAGATTTCTTCTTCGCCTTCAACGGTCAGTATTGCTTTTGAACTCCCAGGCTCCGCCCCAGTCAACACCGCGGTAGGATCAAAAAGCAAGACTTCGTAACTTTTCCCTAATTCAGGATTCTTTGATATTAACCAATCATACAGAACTGGATTAACCACTGGTTCTTTATCTATTGGGATCTTAAGTTCGCTGTTCCCTGAAATCGATGCTATTTTTATTTCAAGTTTATCGCCATTTCTTACACCTTTGACCTTAAGATCGACTGAACCCGCTTTCATGAAAAACTCAAATGCCTTCAGATTGAAACCGTCAAGCAAATATTTTGCATTTGTATCGACGTCCTGATCTTTGCCCAGAACTGTCATCTTAAGTTTCATTTGTTCTGAAGCTTCCCTGTCCCCCTTATTAGAAATGATTTTGGTTCGGGAATATCCTATCTTGTCCTTGTCTGAATAAATGCCCATCCACCTCTCTTTCGTAGTTTTTTCTGTACCAAAGCTGATGGAAAAACTAAAAATAGAAAATAGAACGAGGACCAATAAAGGAGATAACCTCATACTTGAATAATCTACACATGTTTCATACCACTCTCAAGTTGACTAATTTAAGGAGGGAGTGGCATACACTATGCTTAGAAACATTAAAACCCACTACAATTAGGCATTGACGTTGAACCCTTCTAGGGGTTATCAATGAAGTAGCACTATCATGCTAAGAGCCGAGAAACTTACTTTGAATAAATATTTTCATATTTGAAGATGCTTCATACTATGAATCCTGGATTTTATTACCTTGGAACCTTACTCAGATTGACACTCAGCCCGCTATTGGGTTCAATAAACAAGGAATGGCGGTAAACAATGTTCTCAGTAAGGTCTTGAAGCAAGATCGTATAACTCCTGAAGAAGGGCTCACACTTCTTCGTGAAACCGACCTGCTTGAATTAGGTGCCTTAGCAGATATAACTAGAAAGAGATTCCACGCCGATGGATATGTTACATTCGTAGCAGACACAAACCCTAATTATACAAATGTGTGTGACACAGAATGCCTTTTCTGCGCATTCTGGAGACCCCCGGGTGCCTCAGACGCCTATACCTTATCGATAGATGAGCTCATTACGCTCATGAAGACATCTTATCACAATGGAGCCACCACTGTACTTCTGCAAGGCGGTCATAACCCGGAATTAAAACTCGAATATTATGTTGAATTGACGAGGAGGGTAACCGAAGAGATTCCCGATCTTCATTTTCATGCATTTTCAGCGCCCGAAATTAGCGCGATAGCAAAATATTCAGAAATTACTACAAAAGAGGTATTGGAAAAACTATGGGGAGCAGGTCTCAGAACCATACCCGGAGGCGGGGCTGAGGTTTTAAGCAATAGAATTAGAAAAAGGATAAGTCCGTTGAAAATAAACGCTGATCAGTGGATAGAGGTAACCAAAGAGGCACATGTGATCGGTTTTAAGACCACTGCCACTATGATGTTTGGACATTTTGAAGAGGACGAAGATATCATCGAGCACCTTGAAAGAATAAGAGCCCTTCAGGATGAGACTTCTGGCTTTCTAGCATTTATTCCGTGGACATTTAAACCAAAAAACACATTTCTAGAACAAAAACTTCCCCATGAAATTAGTGGGGACAGATACTTACGTGTCCTTGCTTTATCCAGAATTTATCTCGACAATATTATCCACATTCAGGGCTCATGGTTTACTCAAGGCAAAAAGATGGGCTCGATTTCCGTTCATTACGGTGCAAACGATTTAGGGGGCACATTATACGATGAAAATGTTTTGGGCTGTGCTGAGAATAAACTTAGGTCGACTGTCGATGAACTTGCCCATATGATAAGTAGCGCCGGATTCAAACCCGCACAGAGAGATACATTCTATAGAATCATCAACTACTTTTAATCACTTTCTTTAAGCCATTAGGTTTTACTCATCAAATGATTGTACTTGTCCGCTCTTCTACATTTCTAGTTACTTTTATCGTTCTATTGTTAACATACTCCTGTGGGAGCCAACGAACATTCCAAAAAAAGCCTCCTTCACAAGCGCTAGGACAGTACGAGATCATTCAAATCCAGGATTTAAATACGACGTTACAATCTTATCCGCCTGACATACTATGGTCGATTCCCAATCAACTAGCCGAAAAATTAGAAGAAGAGAAGTTATTTATAGGGGTTAGCAGATCACCCGTAGATTTAAAAAAGGGCGTGCTAATTCTAGATGGCACGCTGAGGGATTTCACGCCAAAAGATTGGTATAAACAATTGGTTACAACAGGCAAAATAGTTGTTGACATACGGTTCGTGGATAAGGCCGACAACAATGTTATCGCAGACGCAACATTTGAGGGGACGGCCAAGTGGGGTCTATTAGGCGGGGGGATGATATTTGCCGATCATCGCTTGATCAGTGAGATTGTCAAATATATAAAGCTCAATTATGTTCACCAAGCGTTTCTTTCCTTCCAGAATCTCCCGATCTCTTCTTCATAAAGAATGGGGTCGAGCTGCCATTTCTTGATTTTGTTATAGATTAGCAAATTTTGCTTCCGAATTTGAATGGAATTAGGATCCCACTCAGAATCCAGTGGCACCTCCCTTAAAAAAATTTCCTGAGAAATACACTGTTCGGCCTCTGTTCGGTGTCCTCCAACCATGTGCGTTCTAACACAGGTCAGCGAATCAGCAAACACTATAGCCATCTTGCCTTCAAATCCTAACCTTTTAGCCGCACCGATGGCCAAAGCTTCATATACGTTCCAGAATACCTCATTCACCTCAACGTCCAGATCCTCAAGCCTCTCTAAAAGCGATAGCGGCAGGACCGGTTTATTATTAAATGTGACCCTGGGAATATCAGAGTATTCAAAATCTTTAGGTGAGAATTCTCCAATGTCACCACACAGCAGAAGAGAATTACGAATCTCCCCCCATAGCTTAGCCGCCAACTTTAGTTCTGTCTTTTTCATCCGCTGTTAATTGGTCTTCACGACCTTCACCAGCCAGGCGTTTTCTTTAAAATCAACAACGCACTCAATCGAACGGAAATATGTAAAAATATAATCAAAAAGCTCGTAGGCTGAGCTTGTATATATAGTCTTCATAACAAAATCGCTAATTTCGAAATCGTCGAGGTCTTTATTCTCACCAGACGATAACTCGAAATCTACACCGTCATCTTCAATTAATTCATCATTTTCTGCTATAAATGCCTTTAGATATCCCTGGTCGCCGTTCTTGCTTAATCCAAGCCGAAATGGCTTCATCTGACCTGCAGCCAAACTACGGGCCAGAAATTCATCGATTTCAGATATATGTATTCTTTGCTCTTTACCGTTCATTTGCATGTTTCAATTTCATACAGACCCTGAAAAACGAATTTCAAAATATATTAAGCCCAAAGAAATAAATGACCCTTCGATGAACTCAGGACTCGGGACTAGGGTGCCCCTTGTTGTCATTCCCTAATTCCTTAATAGGGAATCCATGCTTTTACCTCTGGATCCCCGACAACTGATTTCGGGGATGACATAACCACTAAAAAATTTAATCCAGCGGCAACCCGGTCATCCTGAATTTATTTCAGGATCTAATGGAAACAAGAGATGCTGAAACAAGTTCAGCATGACTGACTATGACATTCATCTTCTTAACGCAATTTTTGGAAGGCCGTTTAACTCCTTTTATCTGTCCTCATCTTTTTTCTCAGTCTTACCAACGCTTTGGTAGAGATCATAATATAATTGGCTTGACCTTTTCCACGAGAAGTCTTCGTTCATGACTCTTTTAATAATCTCTTCCAACTCGACTTTATTATCATATACAGAAAGAGCCCTAATGAGAGCATCAAGAAAACTAACCTTAGAAAATTCGTAAAAAACAAAGCCATTCCCCTTTGTCTTTGAGGCAGTATAGTCTACCACCGTATCCGCCAGTCCGCCTGTCCCTCTTACGATAGGAATACTGCCATATCTCAAGGCAATCAGTTGCCCAAGTCCACACGGTTCATATCGGGAAGGCATAAGAAAAAAATCACAGCCTGCATATATTTTCCTCGCCAATTCGTCATTAAATCCTACGACAACTGACAAGCTGTTTCTGAATCTATTTCGTGCGGCTATGAGCATCCTTTCATACCTTTCTTCACCGTCTCCAAGTATTACTACCTGATATCCAAGGTCAAAAATTTGAGGCAGGGAATCAACGACAAGATCGGTCCCCTTCTGTTCGGTTAACCTCGAAACCATCCCTAGGAGTGGTTGATCATCCTTCGGCGTCAGACCGACTTCTTTTATTAGCTCGGTCTTATTTATAGACTTGCCGCTTATCTGTGACACACCATAATTTCTATAAAGGGCTCCATCCGTTTCAGGATTCCACTCGTCGTAATCGATGCCGTTCAAAATACCAATCACATTATTTGAGTTCTGAGATATAGACCTGAGAATACCATCCAATCCATATCCATACTGCGCTGTTTTTATCTCTTCAGCATAGGTTTGACTAACAGTGGTTACACAGTCCGAATATGTTATCCCACCCTTTAAAAGATTAACCTTGCCGTAAAACTCGATGCCATGAGGAGTATATAAAAACCAAGGCAACCCAAATTTGTCCAGAATGTCTTTATTAAATTGCCCTTGAAAGGCGAGGTTATGGATAGTCAAAATTATTTTAGAATCCCTGAAAAAAGGATCGTCCTTGAGATGCTTCCTCCATTTAAGACAGATGGGGACAAGGGAAGTCTGCCAATCGTGACAGTGAATGGTATCAGGCTTGAAATTAAGTGTTTTGGCTATTTCAAGTGCACCCAAGGAAAGGAAACCAAATCTCAAATCGTTATCATCGTAATCGCCTTCAGGTGTGGTGTAAATGTATTCGCGGTCATAAAGTGAATCATTTCTGAGTAAATAGACCGGCACCCCATCAATCCTTACTTCATGTATTTCTCCTTTGACAGGAAGCCAGTCAATACAAGTAATAATCTCTTCCCTCAAAAGATTAGAACTTAACTTTAGGCTCTCGATATTTTCTCTGGCATCTCGATAAAAGGGGATGACCACCCTAACGTCGCATCCCAAACTTATCAGCTTTCTTGGCAAAGCCCCTATAACATCAGCAAGGCCCCCCACCTTAGCGATAGGTTCCATTTCAGGTGAGATAAAAAGAATGTTCAAACCGTTTTACTCCTCAACTTCTATTTTCAGGGAAATACAGTCCATATAGTATAGTGTAGTCAGTAATAACACAAATTGACCTGATTTTCTATCGAATTTCCCTGCACAACGTTGAGGTAACTTATAATAATCATTCAATTATTACCGATCCTCTTATCATTCATCGCCAATTTTTCAATGACTGTCTTTGACTTACTGAATGTTGCTTCTCTATCAAAAAATCCATCCCTGCCAATCAAATCACTCGATAACCCCACAATTGAAGCACCCGCATTTAAAAAATCAGTGAAGTTCTCAACTGTTACCCCGCCGGTGGTCATTATTTCAATAAATGGGAGCGTTTCTTTTATCGCCTTTACGTATGAGGGGCCTCCAACGGCTTTGACTGGAAATATCTTTACCATGTCTGCACCGAGCTTCCATGCATTCACTATCTCTGATGAAGTGAGGGCGCCCGCTATAGCGACTATTTCTCTGGATTTAGAATAAGAAATTATTTTCCCATCGGTATGTGGAGAGACTATGAACTTTGCCCCAGATTGAATTGCTATTTCAGCCATTTCCCGGCTCAGAACCGTTCCCGCCCCAATAAGGCAGTCCTTTTTCTCCACTAAATCCGCTATAACATCTTCGGCATTGGGAAAGGAAAAGGTGATCTCAATAAGCTTTATGCCCCCATAGATACATGCCTCTGCCATCTCCCTGGCCTTTTTAGCATCCTGGGCTCGTATCACAGAAACTACCTTGTATTTCGTCAAAGCCTCGAGAACTTTCATATTTGATAAATTAACCGATACGGATTTCTCCTTCCAAGTGCAGGCAAAGAGAAAAGTTTCATCGAACTTAAGATGCTATCATTATCCCTCTTAGAAACAAGAAAGTTCAAATACATATATTCTTTATGATTTAAACATCAACTAAGCCAACTGTGTATCCTTATTTACGATAAAAATTTTTTTAGACTAGCATTTTTTATAATTTTAATTAAAATTTTACATAATTAGTTATATGCAACAACAAATCACGCTAGGGGAAGAAAAGGTAAATTCATTTATTAACCGATGTAAAAAACTCGGGATCAAGGTTACTCCGCAGAGGATTGCCATCTATAAAGAACTCGCGGACACCGACGAACATCCCAGCACCGAAACTATTTATAAGAAGATCTTGAAATATCACCCAAATATTTCCCTGACCACTGTTTATAGGACGCTTGAGACTTTTGAGAAACTGGGGTTAGTTTCCGTAGTAAACGTTCTTTACAATGCCGCCCGTTACGACGCCAATTTAGAACCCCACCATCACCTGGTATGCGTTGTGTGTAAAAAGGTGAAAGATTTTTATGATGATTCACTCACGAATTTAAACATTCCCCAAAAGGCCTTACTAGAATATAAGTTGCTCGGATATACAATCCAACTCAACGGAATCTGTTCTGATTGTGGAAACAGAAAATCCTGAACGTGAACTTTTTTGACAGAGCCTGACCATTCTTCCTGATTTAAAATTAGTCTCTAGAACACTCATGGAATGCCCCGGCGGCAAGCTGCAGGGCATGAGCGCGTAAAAAAACAGTCTCCCGAATCAAAAAGACGTAACGGGAGCAAGCCTGGATTCCCACTTATTCTCCGCCAGTTATATGCGGCGACTGGGGTTGTGGATATTCAGCCCAGCTGTCATGCCCGAGGACCTTAATCGGGCATCCATACGTTTTTCTGGATTCCCGCTTACGCTTGTACTCGAAGGCCTCTATCGGGTAATCCGCGGGAATGACGGCTCATGAGATTGCTTCAATTTGCCTCGCAAATTTCGCAATGACGGAGCTGAAGCTTACAATGCCATTGGCCTTCCAAAAATTGCGTTAGGAGGATGAATGTCATAGTCATGCTGAACTTGTTTCAGCATCTCTAGTTTCCATTAGATCCTGAAATAAATTCAGGATGACCGGGTTGTGGTCGAATTAAATTTTTTAGTCGTTATGTCATCCCCGAAATCAGTAGTTGGGGATCCATCCCCGCCACAAACGTGCGGGGACAGGCTCTGGATTCCCTATTAAGCCCGTGCTCGAACGTCTCTGTCGGGTAGCATTAGGGACAACAAGGGGCATCCTTGTCGTGAGCCCTGAGCTTGTCGAAGGGCCTGTCCTGAGCTTGTCGAAGGGCCTGTCCTGAGTTTATGGAAGGATCGAAGGGTTGCTTCTTTGTACCTGTGCTGAACCATGTCCTGACGATAGGTCAGGATCTATTCAGTATCAAGACAAAGAAGTGAGAGAGAAAAAACAAAAATTCTAAGGAGGAGCAAGATGATAAGAACCAAGTCAGATTTTAAAGCAGATTCAAATAATCAAATCAAAAAGGAAAAATTCATAGCGCATAAGGCCGTTGTCTTAAAGCTATTCATTATCTTCAGCCTTA
>DASWID010000061.1 GCA_036397855.1 Thermodesulfobacteriota bacterium
CACAGATAAAGAATATGGATTCCCGCCAACAATCCGCGGGAATGACGCCCAGGGAGGCAGCCTTGTCCGGTCGAAGGGTTGCTTCCCCCTTTACTTACTCTCCGGCTATTGTGCCGATTTAGTTTTAGAAAATGACGTTCGGATTGCATAGACAGTATTTGCGAGGAAGACTAGTAATACAAAAACATTGAGAAGGCCCCCCAATTGGCGTCCAAATGACCATCCACACAAGTCACCTACAACTCGCATTATCAATGTTAGATGTAAGAATACCAGGTGTGCATAGAACTGCGGTTGATAAGAAACAGGTATCCCCAGCACCCCTGAGAATATAACTGGTGCATGACCAAATATCATTGAAAAGACAAATCCCAAAAAGAGGGCGTGCAACACTGCATCGTAGGTTAGTCCTAGAGGCACGCTACCCATTGATAGAGCTATCGCTCCACTGATACCTAACCAGATATAGCCTGTAAGCAAACATATTGCAATGAAACGGGATAGTCCTGTCCCTCGTACCGACCGCCATGCAATATCATAGCGTATTAACAATATCATCAGACTGATCATACCTGCGCCCAAGAGGCGTATCCCATTATCATAATTTACCGATGTTAGAACGAGCCCGAGCAAGAAAATCCCCAAAGCAACTAGAAACGTAGCTTTGGTGGATTTTGAAAGGCTAAGAATTCGAATTATCGCCAGACGTTCACCAGCAATTATTAGCACCAAAAATCCAGCCCACCAGAAAACGATCCGGTAAATCGGAGAATCTGTCATCCAGAAGATATTGCCTATCAACCATAATAAAGCTCCGACTCCCATTACAACGTTGGCGAGAGTCAGCTGAATGCGCATGATAACGATAAAAGTAATAAATAAACCAAAGCTTCCTAAAGTGATTAAAGACTCACCAATTAATGAAGACGAGCCGGTCATCAATATCAGAGCGCCGAACCCAGTCAATGCAGGGACAGCATAAGTCCACCTGTATTCCATTCTTGTTGCTCTTTCCAGGCTTATCAGGGTTCCCAGAAAACCGGATACCATCAGAGGTCCATGGAATGTGGCAAGTGCGGGTTGTAGAACAGGCATTGACCACCCAAGTCGCACCAGCCCGCCCCACATAGCGCTCAAAAGGGAAACTATACCCAGAAGGATCAATATAAAACGAATAAGGTGTCTTGGCATTATCGTGTCTATATTTAAAGAGTATTATTGAAAAAAATAGTCACATCTTTCCCTATTTTTTATTACGTGAAGAAATCCCTACTTTAAAATAACATGCACTTCTGGGATGTTAACAGGCCTTTCAAAAATTGCGTTAAGAAAATCAGGAACGAAGACGTTAAAAAATATTTGCAGGCTGAGGTTGGATTAAATTTTTTAGTCCTTATGTCATCCCCGAGGATAGTTATCGGGGATCCACGGATAAAGAATATGGATTCCCTATTAAGGCGTTAGGGAATGACAACAAAGGGCGAGCCTTGCCCTTGCCTGTCTTGAGCCCTGAGTCAAGCCGAAGGGCCTGTCCCGAGCCCTGAGTTTCATCGAAGGGTCGAAGGATCGAAGGGTTGCTTCTTTGTACCTGTGCTGAACTTGTTTCAGTATCAAGACAAAGTAAATATTGTAAACCTCATATTCCATTGAAATAAATACTCATAGATTCTAGCCCCGAAATATCTAACATCTACAATCCCGAAGTTCGAAGCCCTGTGGCAACCTTACTTCACTCAAATGCCATCTGTATCTACGGACACAATAATACAAGGCTGACCCGAAACTCTTGCTTTTTACCAATAGTTGAGAAAATGATATTATAATTCGGATCCGTTTTCGGCATCAGGAAATTACGTCTCTCCAAACCTTCCATGTAAGCTCTTGTTGCTTTAACATATTAGTCAATGTAAGGGCCGGTATTACAGTACCAATACCCTCAACTGATTTCAGATTATCAACTAGTCTGATAATTCTATCTTTGTTCTTTCTGGTTATCTCAGTTCTCCATCTACCTAAAAAAATGCTGACTAACGGATTTAGGGTTCTAATAATCTTAAACTCAGAAAGGAGTTCATCTACTGTCTTTTCTATTTCTTTTTCATCCGACTCTTCAACTTTATATTTGGTGATAAATATACATATAGGTTCAAGGTCATTTAAAGAACTTCGCTTCTCCTTCTTCTGAGTGAGTTTAAGAGTTTCCTCTATAACGCTATCTGATACGCTTTTAACTAAGTTAACGTAGTCTTTCTGAAAATCCACAATGCTATCAACAATACTATGAACCTTACTATTTAAAGCCCTTGGGTTTCCATTCGAAAACGCTGCTATCGAAGACCTATTATAGAACACTAGTCCAGTATTGATGTAATCTTGGTGAAGATTAAGTAGGTGCTCAACCTGTGTGTTGAAAGCTTTTAGATTCTCTTCCAAGATGGATAGGGAAAGCTTTACACCACCTAGATAATTCTTACTAACAGATGCTGTAATCCCCCTTACTGTCTCTGGTACACCATTTCCCTTTGTCGTTTCTTTATTTAGAGCCATCTTTTTGACCTCCTATTTAATTTACTTTCCTACAAAATAAATTACCTTTTTTAGCTTAAGTTCCTCTTTAGTCCTCCACTCTTCGAGTGAGAAGCCCTCTTGACTCTTCCAGGCTTCACCCAAAAAAATCTAAATCTTCCCACCTCCAACTCATGCTCAAGGAATTCCAAGCTTGCCCTGTGTTTACTCCTTGACTAACCAAGCTCTTCTTTGGCTATTTCAAGCTTTCCTGCAAACACCCATGCGTCCTCTGTCAAGAGTGCATAATGAAGTCCTTCACACCTAGACAGCGAAAAGATCGCTGTGCAACCTCTTCTAGGTTTAACTCGCTAACACACTCAATTGTGAAGGTATTCTGTTTGGACTACCTAGGCTTTACAAGTTGAGATACTAATCAAAAAGTGAGGATAGAGTCTCAACGTTTCTTAAGTTGATATACCCTATTGTAAACAATAGGAAACATTAGTCAAGAACTTTTTCAGTTGAATGGTGACAGGCACTTGAACTTATAAAAAGGATTCGTTCTTAGTTAGTTTGCATCTGACACAACGTGATTCGGTTAGCAGCGTTTAAGGTATCCGGCGCTTTTTGAGATTTATTCGTTTATATTTCTTCTCGTCAAACCATAGGTAGTGTCTGTCACCACTTATTTTAAAAGCATCAATCACAATTTAAAAAACGGGGGAAGAACAACAGAAAGCAAAATAACTCATTTATTCACGCCTCACCCCATATACTTAATAATTTAAACTACTTAATAGAATAGCAGTTGTTATCAATTTTTTAAATTTTAGTTACAATAAGCAAAGCCCGACCCGGTTGTCGTTAGAAACATTTCTGTTTGGTCTTAAGAGGTCTGTTGTAATATAATTTATCTTCATCATGCCCATGAAAATGGATAAAACACTCAGGTGGAAATTCGATTTTTTGAGCGAGAATTCAAGAGATTGATGGAGGGATAAGATATGGCGAATACAAATGCTTCAAATCTCGAAAGGATTATAAGTATCCTGAAAGAACATAAAGCAGAGTTGAAAGAAAGATACGGGGTTAGGGAAATAGGCATATTTGGCTCTTATGTTAGAGGGGAATATAAAGAAAAAAGCGACCTTGATATACTTGTGGAATTTGAAGAGGATGCAAAAATCGGTCTTTTAAAGTTTGTAAATTTGGAAAATTACTTGAGCGACCTTATTGGTTTCAAGGTTGATTTGGTTGAGAAATCCGCACTAAAGCCAAGAATAGGCAAGAACATATTAAGAGAAGTAATAACCCTGTGAAAAGAGAGATCGGAGATTATATTGAGGACATTATTGGCGCGATGGATAAGGCTGCGGATTTTGTTGGCAACATGTCTTACGAAGAATTTACCCGAGACGATAAAACCATCTTTGCAGTAGTAAGAGCACTTGAAATCGTGGGTGAGGCGGTCAAAAACATTCCCAGTGATGTCAGAAAAAACTATCCTGAAGTACCATGGAAGGATATTTCAGGTATGAGGAACAAAGTTATCCATGAATATTTTGGAGTTAAGTTAAGTATCGTATGGAGGGCTGTTATGGAAGAATTACCGCCATTGAAGCCTCTATTTGAAAAAATCTTAAAAGAACTAGAGAAATGAACATAGAAAAATACCTTGCGCTCAACAAGTATCTTCTTTCCCTGTTTGGTGTAGATGACTTCAAAGAATTGCAGGAAAATTTAAAAGATGCACCCGTTGACTTTGATAGCGATGGAAGAAGTCATTTAGAAATTAAAGGGGATTCTACCCTCTAAAGATAGAGACCTGAAAATTTCCCTAAATATTCATTCGTACGCTTTAATCTCCTCCTTTTTAAAGGAGGACTAAGGAGAATTTTGGGAAACCTTGTTCTTGCTTGTCCTGAATTAATCGAACTGTCTCGTCAAAGTGCCTGTTTTATTAATTCAATCGAAGAGCCTGCAGGCACTTATCTTCTGATTGATAACGAGAAGATAGAAGAGAGCAAAAAAGCTGAAGTCCATAAAAAACTAGGAGGCGAAGATAATTCAAAAAATAAGGGGGATAAAAAACAAAGACAAATAACTCATTTATTCACGCCTGACCCCATATGCTAGAATAAACACTTTTACCCATTCCATAGTAGGAATCGTAAATATGTTGATAAACAAGGTCACATTTTTGCTGATAGATTTCCGGGGTATAATTCCTGGGTAATTCCCTATCTAGCACATCCCTAATAGTTATTAGAACCGTTGCCCTAGACTGCTGTCTTTTCCTCCAGTCAAGTACAAATTTCTCCTTTTTTAATACTTCAAGTAAATGTTTGGCGGCAAGCTTTACCTGTTTCTTTTCTTTTTCACTCAAATCTGGTTTGTAAAGCAAATCAAAAACAGCAAGCTCTTCTTCAGACAGATTCTCGGAAATACCACGCTTCTCTTCCTCGTTTAGCTCTTTTGCAAGAACTAACAATTTATCAAAAAATACTTCGATGTTCGTAGCTCCTGAATTATATTCTTCAATCAATTCGTTTAACTTCTCCAATAAATTGATCCTAAGCTTATTTAACCTAACAAGCCTCCTTAATCTAGAATTTATCGCGCCTTTTAATTTTTCTGCCTCGATATGCTTTCTTCCATCATCTTTTCACTCCCTAAATCTGTCTCTATTTCTTCACCTCTATATAGCCGTACAATGTTAGAAATGAACTCTATCTGACCAGGCGTGAACTCTCTGTGTGCACGATCGATCTGGTTATAGATATTTCTGGCATCGATAAAAAGGACTTTATCTTTTCGGTCTGTTTTCTTCTTCCCTTTATCAAAGAACCATAATGTGCATGGAAGGGTAACCGTGTAAAAGAAATTTGAACCGATTGCTATCATCACATCTACGACATTGTCATCAATAATTCTTTTTCTAATCTCTAGCTCCGATTGTCTGGCGTCGCTTGCGGAGTTTGCCATTACAAAGCCTGCTCTCCCGTTTTCATTTAAAGCACTAAGAAATATCTGAATCCAGAGATAATTCGCATTATCAGGTCTGGGAATTCCAAAAAGAGAACGTTTATCATCTCTAATCTTTTCTTTATCCACTCCATTGACATTAAAAGGAGGATTAGCCATTACAAAATCAAATTTCCCAGGGGAGTTATGTATATCTTCATAATAAGTATTCCCCTGCCTGATATCTCCTGATAAGCCGTGAACCGCTAGGTTCATTTTACAAAGCCTTACGGTTTCAGCAGTTTTTTCCTGACCATAAACTGATATTTCATCACTGGGTTTCATTTTATGCCTTTCAACAAACTTAGCGCTCTGAACAAACATACCACCAGAGCCACAGGCTGGGTCATAAATCCTACCATGATATGGTTCGATTACTTCCACAATGAGTTTTACTAAAGAAGTGGGTGTAAAAAACTCACCACCTCGCTGCCCTTCTGCCATAGCAAATTTGCCGATGAAATACTCATAGATTTTTCCAAACACATCTCCTTCAATATCCATCGGAATGCTTGAAAAGATTTTTAGGAGTGTAACTAAAACATCGTTTTCTAATCTGTTATATGTCTTAGGAAGGACGTCCTTGAGGTCTTCATTTACCACTTCAATATCCTTCATTGCATCATTAATTGCTCGTCCAATATTTTCTCCCTCAGGAAGATTTAATAGAGTTGAAAAACGAGCTTTTTCTGGAAGATAAAGTACTCCCCTGGCTTGATAATCAGCTTTTGTTATTCTTCTTCTGCTCTCTGAATCTTTAACTTGTTTCTCCAATTCCTCCTTTGCGATTGTGAACTTATGGTCTGCATATCTAAGGAAGATAAGGCCTAATACGGGAACTGAATATTCAGAGGATTTCAACTTCGAATTAGCCCTAAGCTGATCCGCTGACTCCCAAAGCCTCTTTTCTATGTTGTTATTAAATAAGCCAGCTTGCAATTTGTTCCCTTCAGCAATTGGTTATTTTTTACCGAATACACGCTTTAGAGCCTGTTCAGCCCTTTCTCTATGTTCAGGTTTAATATGTACTGCGACGGTTGCTACGGCTACAGTTAATGCCCCTAAATCGTCACTGTAACCAACAATAGGAGTAAAATCAGGAATCGCATCTAGTACGGTTATGAAATAACCAAGAGCTCCGATTATAACCGCTTTAGCCCATTTCGGAGTATCAGGATCCATTGCACAAAAAAATAATGTTAATGCAGTTAAAATGAGCCCCCTTCCTGCCTGAAGAGCATATTTAGCAACTTTCGACCAAAATGATTCCTCACTAAATTCCTGACTATAATCTTTTTCTAAGCTTAATCTAAACTTTTTATTACTTACTGGGTCTAATCTAATAATTGGCGGATTTCCCTTTTTCCAAGGAGCTAGTTCGTTGTTAATCATCCATTTCCCGATTTTAGAACTTCGCAGTTCTATACAATCTTCCCAACATGAATTTGAGAGACTTACACTCACTAAATCTTCATTACTAAGCTTGATAATTATTTCATTCCATGACTTCTTAAAATATTTGTCCCTGTCTTCTGAAGATATTCTTATTCCATAGCCTGCTCCAGTGTTATTATCAGGAGACCCATTATTCCAACCGATTGCTTTCATTTTCGATATCACCTAACTAATAATTAGGGATTTTTGGTTTAATTCATAACATTATGACATAAGTGGATGGAAAAAGAACCTTTAAGAAAGAAGAGGTGTAAAAGCTAAATTCGTAACTTATATTCACGACTAACCTGAAAGAATTATTAAAGATATTAGCTTTTTCAAAAAACCCGGTGCCAGGCATGCATATTGGCTTAACGACAACGGGCGAGCCAGAAAAAAGGAAGACTCAAAGCTTTTTAATAAAGGAGAGATTGCCGCGCAATGGCTCGCGATGACATCTTTCTGGATTCCTGATTACTGATTTCAAATAACATTGGGTGGTGGATTGAAGTTATTAAACAAGAGATTCTGAAACGAGTTCAGAATGACGAATCGAAGGAAAGGATACATAATTAGCAGGAGATCGCCACAGGGCTTCGCCCCTCATGGCAGTATAGAATGATTTCTCATAGCTCCTCCGCTTTTACTCACGAGAGGATTCGGGATGACAAGAGGTGGGCGGATCCCCGATTACTGCACTTGGGACAGGGGTACAAATATGTACTAAGGCATTTTATTGCAGGATTTAAGCCCAGGAAGAAATAAGGGCTTTGCTTATTGCAGGATTTGAATTATGGGCTGATAATTGCAGGTTATTGATTAAACCTGCAATAAATGTTACACTTATTGCAGGATAATTAATTTGAGGCCATAGGATAGTGAACCCAAAGGAATTTGAAAATTCTTCGGCGGGAAGATGTATAAACACATTGAGAGGATATTGGGCGTTTGTGCCTAATCCCTTGCCGCCTGAAATGACTTATGATAGAGAGCTTATCCGGCTTCTTTCTGATGCTGACAGATTATTAGGAGAACTATCGGGGACCGGAAGATTACTACCAAATCCCTATCTACTTATTGCACCTTATATAAGACGAGAGGCAGTGTCAAGTTCGCGAATAGAAGGAACCCAAGCCTCTCTTGACGATTTATTCTTCTTCGAAGCTATTGAGTCAGGAGAGCCAAAAGTCCCAGATGTTCGTGAAGTACGCAATTACGTACGAGCAATGGAATACGGACTTAAGCGATTAAAAGATTTTCCTATCTCTGGAAGGTTGGTTCGCGAAATTCATGGAGTTCTAATGGAAGGAGTAAGAGGTGAACATCTTACACCAGGAGAATTTCGCAAAACCCAGAACTGGATTGGTCCGCCGGGGTGTTTGCTGAATGATGCAACGTATGTTCCTCCACCGGTAGAAGAGATGCATCACGCACTTAGCGACTGGGAGAAATACCTTCACTCAAATGCAGAGGAGCCTACACTGATAGAATGTGCTCTCATGCACTACCAGTTTGAGGCGATCCATCCATTCCTTGATGGAAATGGTCGTATTGGAAGGCTGTTAATTACTTTTTTCCTCTGTGAAAGAGAGTATTTAACTCAGCCACTCCTTTATCTATCCACATTTTTTGAAAAGAATAGGGCTGAGTATTACTCTAGTCTCCTCGGTGTTAGTCAAAGAGGGGATTGGCGAAAACTGATTGAATTTTTCTTAAGAGGTATTATATCTCAATCCAAAGATGCCATATCAGATGCAAAAACGATCCTACATTTACATGCTGATTATAAAAATACACTCGAAAAAACTAAAAAAATTCCACAATCAGCTCACAGGTTGATAGACGAGATTTTTCTTAATCCTGTTATTTCAATTTCAGGGCTGAGTAAAAAATGGAAATTGCCATTCAATTCTGTCAAAACCGGCGTGTTCCGACTCGTTGAAATTGGGATACTTCGAGAAACGGAAGGGAGAAGAAGAAACAAACTCTTTGTTGCTTCTGATTTAATGACGTTGCTATCAGGATCAAGTAAATAAAAGTTCTAAAGGAAGGCGGTAGAGTGGTGTCAGGCTTTGTTCATTTGATTATTGTAACCATAAAATTCAAAAGCTGGTTACCATTGACACTGTTTTATAATGTAGTTCAATCCATCTTATTTCTGTTCTTCTTCCCTGCCATTTTTTGAAGGTCTTTCCTATCTCCCTCATCATGAACTTCCGGATTCTTGTCCTTTTCTTTCTTACCGTTTGAGTATCCTAATTCTTGAAGAAATAAAAAGGAGATTGCCACAGGGCTTCGCCCTTCGCAATTGACAATATGGATTCCCGATAACAATCCTCGGGAATGACCGCAGGTGGAGAATTGCGGCTATTGGTTCTGGGGCACACATGCGAAGGTATTAATTATATTATAGAATTGAGTATTTCGGAACTAGGAAAACCGCAAAATGGGTTCCCGATAACTATCCTCGGGAATGACCTTAAGGGGGTGGATTCGCGATACCTGATTTCGGGCATGTTCAGGGTCAGGGTTTGTTTATTTGACTATTGTAACAATAAAATTTAGAAAATTGATAACAAACGCTATTTTATCAAGTAGTTTAAATATCTTATTTTTGTTCTTCTTCCCTGCTGTTTTTTGAATTCTCTTTTCTATGTCTCTCCTCATGAACTCCCGAAATTAAAGGGAACGCTACCCTATAAAAGCGAACGGTCAAGCCTACAATTGACAAATGGTGATACGATGCTGGATTCAAAATGCACGATCCATGATTCAGAACAATACTACTAGGGATTTCAGCTTCACAAATTAATAGGTACTACAGACATTTTCTATGATATAGATGACTTTATCTTATTTTCTCCTTTCCCGCTATTTATTGAACTATTTTTTTGTTACGCTCCTCATCATGAACTTCCGAAAAAATCAGGTGACGCATCTGGACTATTGACAATTACAATAAAAAACTTCATTTAATCCCTTGTCGTTTTTAAGAAGTAAATACAAAATAAATATATCATAATCAATTTTTAACTGGGTCTATGTTTATTATATCTTCCCTTCTTCTTTTGCATTTGTTTCTATCCAATTAATTTCTCCACATTTCGGATAATTGACCAAATATATTTGGGGTGTGGCAAGCATATTGACTTAATTAGAACAGGCCCAATATTTATTCCCGATTAAAACTGAAAAAACATTGATACAATCCTGGAGGTTGGCTATTATTAGATAGCTTCTGGTTAATCTGCTAACTGATTTTTCAGCCAGGTTTTTATGGGAAGATTTATGGGGTAGCGGCCGTCGGTCTTCATATTACCACCTGCCTCTATCGCGGCTTCGTTGAGCATTTGTTCGGGTATTTCAGTTATTTCAGAAACGAATTTGCCAGAACCATCTGGATAGTTTTCATACAGGTAGAGTGCGGTTTGAAGATTTCTTACCTCTATGAAAAAGAAGTAACCAACCCTAGCTTGCAATTGCCTCTCAATGTCTTCCATCTCTTCTTTGGTTTCACTCCCTGTCCGCCTTATCCTCTCCCGTGGCTTCATGTCCCAGTGAATTTGGGGTAGCAGGGGTTTATCATTTTTAATATCTTCTAAGGTTTTCATTTGTTACTCATCCTTACTTTTCTTAAGAAACTTAGGCGTCTAATTAACTTTTTAAGTATTAATAGTCCAGTGAATTTACCTGATCCATAGAGGCCCGCAATCTATTAATTTTTTAAGTGCAATTGCTGACAACAAGCGAATTGAAGATTATCTTACTTTTGTAACTACCTGTAATGATTGGTGGAGATGAGTGGTATAAATGGGGTCGGGCGTGAATAAATGAGTTATTTTTCTTTTTGTTCTTCTTCTCCGCCATTTTTTGAAGGTCTTTCCTATTTCCCTCATCATGAACTTCAGCCTTCTTGTCTTTTTTCTTCTCGTTTAGGAGTCGTACTTGTTCGAGAACCGCAAAAGGTTTTCCCTACTGCATTAAAAGATGAGATTGCCGCGCCTGAGCCTGTACAGCGAGTCGAAGTGCTCGCAATGACGAAAAACGGTGAGAGATCGCCACGTAGTACGAATTAAAGGGGCAACCCTTTTTTAGAAAACTACTTAGAAAATCAGATAGAATTACAGGCGCGTTGCCTATGATTTGCTCAGCGATCATGACTTAATACCAAATAACTGAAGTGGTCAGTGTTAAAAGTAAGTATGGGGTCGGTTCTAAACCTTATACCATTTTAAAGGCTTCAAATGTCCTTATTTCCTAGCAAGTATATCTCCAATATTCTTTTGTATTAACGGAATAATCCACAAAACAATTTTGAAGCAGACAATACCCGTCAGCAATGGCTTTATTTATGAGTATTGAAGGTGATAATAATCATTAAATAAATCTCATACCTTAAATACTAGATGATTAGATAAAGAGCGTTTTGCTTTAATTGCCTAGTTATAAAATAGATGAAAAAACTGGTATAAGACTTGGAACTGACCCTAGGCACTCTTTTTGTTACTTTTCTCCCTTAGTTCTTTTTTTAATTCTCCAGACTATTCTTATCATGATGAATAAAGATATAATGAGGTATAACGGGACTGATGTCGGAGCGCCAACAGATGCCACAGAACAACCTCCGCCGCCAGAAGATTGCTTTCCGCAAAGTGTGCCATTTATGTCGCATTGGGGCGTAATTCCTCTTTCCCTTTGTTTCTCATCTAATTCAAATACTTCTTCGTCCGTCTTGCTATTCGGAATACAGCCGCATATCTGGCTCGCACAGCAGCTACATCCTACTTCTTCCTCCAACCTGATGATTTCAGAAACATCACAGCTCTGGAGCCCGGAGCAACCCTCACCCACTAACCCCCTATCATTGCATGTAGAAGTACAGAGGGTGGCATCGCATGTAAATCCGATTTCCACACCCCCACTGGTCTGACAACTTTCGTACTCCTGACAGACCTTTTCGCAGTCCACATCTGGTGGGGGTGGAGGAATATTCTCTGTCAAAAGAGGACAGCCTCCAGCATCTTCGGGAGCATCGGGAATGCAGCCGGGCGGTGTGGGGAATGTCTTTCCTCCTGCATTTGGATTAAAGGCGGCAGACCAAACAAATTCAGGTCCTATATCACAGGTCTGATTATTTAGCCCTATCTGATATGGTCCGTCGAACGTTGGGCAAAGGCAATCGACGATTCCCTCTTCATCAGTTTTGATACAGGGCGCCGTCATGCAGCCCGCATAAAGAGCTTGTGTACAATTTGTCTGACCGATGCCCTCTTCAGGTATACATTCGAAGCTGAATGTTGAAATGCTGTCAGCGTCGGGAATGAACTCGCCACTGTTTATAGATTCACACACGGGTGCCTGGTTGGTCTCTTGACACATACTTCCCTCAACGCCGCATTTCGCTACCGTTTCTTGGTAGATCTCCGTATTCAAAATAGCGTTTATAAGCACAAAGTACTTCCCGTATGCAAACTCGAAACATTTGCAAATGGCGAATTTCCCGTCCTCAGTGGGAACGCATGTCTCAGGTTCCGGACCGGAGTAATAACATAAAGCGAAAGGCCCGCCTTCGCATGGCAGGAAATTCGATGGCACTAGGATTATGTCCGCAAATGCAGGACCGAACGGAGTTGTCATTAATTTGTTTGGAATGAAGGGCGGAAAGTCACCGATTCCGTTATCTTGGGCCTCTGTGGACGATAGAAAAAGTACATTAACCAACAACAAGCACCCTAGCAATAGGATTCTTTTTCTCATAAATCCTCCCCCTCCTTTGAACAGAATTACTTGGAGATTGTACAGATTTAATTAGCACTTTCAAAATTGATTCTACTTCCAACCCAATTACAATACTCACAATTATTGCTTGAGGCTGGAATTGGTCGCTTGAGCAATTCTACTGCATTCTTGAAGACAGATAATACATGGGGTCGCCCATTAGCCAGTCCCTGTCAATAGGGTAAAGAAATTCTTTGCATTTAATTTTTTTCATATCATAAGTCTCTTACTAGTTTATCCAACACGCACCCGTTATTTTTGTCTTTAAGGATTAGTATCAGCTTAAGCTGATCCGC
>DASWID010000062.1 GCA_036397855.1 Thermodesulfobacteriota bacterium
TACTAGTCTATCCTGATATGTTCCATTGCTTCTCTCTACTCGCCCTTTTGCCTGTGGAGAGTGGGCAGTGATTATTCTAATTCCTAGCTTCTGGCAAGCCCTCCCAAACTGTGTCACAACCTCATTACCACTTTGTTGAGCTTTGAGATTGGATTTTTCCGAAGGAATGTAGACATTTTTACAATCGGTATAAAGGGCTGCTGGAATGCCGTAGCGCTCTATCCATTTCCACAATAACACCATTGCAGCTGCGGTTGTTTCCTCGTGGTCAAATAGCGACATTGTCATCCCAGTGGCATCATCCACCATATTCATTAGACAGCAACCCTCTGCACGACCCTCAAACCACAGGTGAATTGATCCGTCCATTTGCACTAACTCTCCAAAATGTGCTTTCCTCTCTCGCCATGTCCTGTGCCGAGGTCTCTTTCGTCGTTTGTACCACAGGCTCTCCTTGATCAACCACTGCCGTAGCGTCTCATGATCTACTTTATATCCATCCAAATCTAACTTCTCCGAGGCCAATGTCGGTCCAAAATCACAATAGCGTTGTTGGTACCGCTCTAAGATTGCCTTTTTTACCTCTGGTTCAATTGCCCTATTCGATGGTTTTCCAACTAGACGATGAATTAATCCAGAGTTTTCTTCATCTACATAGCGCTTGTATATCCTTTGACATTGGCGGTAGCTCATATGTAATACCACAGATGCCTCTTTCAAACTCATCTGTTTTCTCTTAACACGCTCTAGCACCTTTTTACAATCTCGTTCCTTTCGACTGATTAGGAAGTGTCCTTTCATATGCACCCTCCATTCGGGTGCATTTTACTTCTCCACTCTCTCTTCAATACGACATTTCTAAATAGTTATATATAGGACATTTCTAAATAGTTATGACAGTTGTGAATGATCTGGCTTGAAAATCGGTCGTTTATTAATTACCCTTCCGAGTGAAATGCACATAAAATCAGGGGATTATGTCTTCCTCTTGTCTTCGGATAATAAAACCTTTCTAGTTAGAATAAGAGAAGAGAAGGCCTTTGGGACTCATCACGGCAATATTAACCTCAAGGATGCGATAGGCAGAGGATATGGCGAAGTTATCTACTCGCAACTGGGCAAACCGTTCATCCTCCTTGACCCCACTCTTGAGGATAGAATGATGAAGGTGAAAAGGCTCACGCAGATAATTTATCCCAAGGATGCGGCGTTAATTCTGCTCAAGACAGGCTTACGATCAGGAATGACTGTAATTGAGTGTGGCTCGGGTTCGGGGGCGCTCACTATAGCTCTTGCCAGCGCCGTAGCTCCGACTGGGAAGGTGTACGCATACGATAGAAGAGAGGATTTTCTCGAAAATGCCAGAAAAAACGTGGAGGAAGCGGGGTTTTCTGATTTTGCAGAATTCAAGTTGAGAGAGGTAGGGGAGGGGTTTGATGAAGAAGAGGTGGATGTTGTCGTGCTCGATCTTCCATCTCCCTGGGATGGGGTTCCCGCTGCTTCACGATCTCTCAGGGGTGGAGGAAGGATTGCCAGTTTATCGCCGACATATAATCAGGTCGAAAAAACTGCGGAGAGTTTGAGCGAAAATGGATTTGTTTATCTTGATACAATAGAGGTTCTGGTCCGTCGAATACTGGCCCGTTCGGGTAAGACCAGACCATTTGAACGGATGGTGAGTCATACCGGGTTCCTCACGTTTGGACGGAAGGCGATTATTACAAAGACTCAGCCGACAACTGACCCGGGTGAAGAAGAGTGAGAAGAAGCGGGAGGCGATATACATGATGCAGGATGCACGGTAGAAGGTGCATCAACAATCGTTCGTCATGAATTATGAATACTGCATTGTTCGTTTTATCCCTATAAATTCGCGTTTATGCGGGCCAGTAATTGCCAATGAAAATAAAATCACGTCCGGACGATTTTATTGTAGAGGAGTTTTTAGACCTTCCCGAATTTTCTCCCACCGGTGAGTATGTTATATACAAATTGGAAAAGAGTGGACTCTCTACACTCGATGTTCTAAATCAACTTGTTCGCAAGTACAAAATACCCGATAGGGAAATGAGTTTTGCCGGCATGAAAGATAAGTACGCTCTCACTTCTCAGTACTTGAGCATAAGAGGTGGTAAGACTAAAACGATTAAAGAAAAAAATTTTATCTTAACTCCTCTTGGGAGAGCAACTCGTCCAATGGGCCCTGATTTGCTCAAGAGAAACAGGTTTAAAATAACACTCAGGGATTTAGATAAGGTATCTATTACAAAGATAGTGGGTAGCCTCTACCGGGTATCAAAACACGGGTTTCCCAACTATTTCGGAGAACAGAGATTCGGTTCTGTAAGGTCCGGAGGCGAATATCTGGCAAAACATTTAGTTTTAGGAAATTTTGAAGAGGCTCTAAAGATACATCTCACTCAATGGTCTTCTAAAGACAGGTCCCGTATTAAGGAGTTGAAGAAATTTATATCTCGGCACTGGTCCGATTGGGAAAAATGTTTGAAAGTTGCTCTACCCCTGAATGAAAGAATCATAATTTCGTATCTTAGAGACCATCCCAGGGATTTTTCGAGGGCTTTAAACTTAATAAATGCGAGGATGTTATTTCTTTACATTGCTGCTTATCAGAGTTATCTCTGGAACGAAATGGCGTCCGATTATTTAAGGATGCATTTTAGAGAAGAGGAACTAATAAAGTTTCATTATCAGGCCGGAGAGATGGTATTTTATAAGACCATTTCCGATGAATTATTGAAAAGATTCATGGAAATTCAGGTGCCACTAGTAGACCATAAGGTTGAATTCACAGAAGAAAAAATAAAGGCTATCGCTGAAATGACAATCAGAAGAGAAGGCATTTGTACGGGAGGTTTTAGATTGAATAAAATTAAGAAAGCGTTCTTCAAATCAGTTCTAAGGTACCTTATTGTGTTTCCGGAGGAGCTAGAAATATGTAACCCAATTCCCGATGAAATTTATCCAAATAAACTCAAGCTTACGGTCTCCTTTTTTCTGCCACCGGGAAGCTATGCTAGCGTGCTTCTCAGAAGGATCGATACCGAATCAAGGATTCGTTTGTAGATAGAGTAAAGCATGTTTTACTTGGTCATGAGTATTGTGTAAGCTAGTTTTCCATGGGGAGAAACGCGATGAATTTTCAAGATAGGATAAACAAACTTTTGGAATTTAGGAGCGATAAGTTTCCCATTACCTCCCTTTATCTGAAACTCGGTCCCAAGGATAGAGAAAATTTTCAATACAGAATCACTCTCAAGAATCTCATAAAAGAA
>DASWID010000063.1 GCA_036397855.1 Thermodesulfobacteriota bacterium
CTTTCCCTTTTGATAAGCTATCTTGTAGGGCCTTTATTTCCTCTATTTTTGATTGGCATTTCCTTATTCTTGCCGATATCTCTATCTCATCCTTTCGAGTCAGTAGCCGTTCACCTGCCATGACTTTAAAATAGGGGTAGAGGATTCTAAACTGCTCATCTAGAGTCCTTTCCACTTTTTCTGTGGACGGTGGTTGTTCGAGTTCAATCCCTGGCTTGGACTCTACGATACGAAGCACCGAGTTATCTTCGATGTCAGAATATGGGAAAAACTCCTCGTCTTCCTGGATGAACCCTTTGAACTCCATCTCTTTTATCTTCATCTTTTATTACATTCCTATATTAACTAGGATACCTAATAATTAGGATTACTAAATAACCCCTTTAAATTTTTTTTATTTCATCCTTAACTAAGGGCCTCTTTGTAATCCGGGCACTCCATGTAAATCTCTTTTTCACTCAACAAAATATTTAGGCACCTGCAATAATGAGGCTTTGAAGACCCAGGATACTTATTTGGAATATAAAAAGAACAGGTTCTGCATATATCCATAGCAAATCCGTAACCTTTCTCAATGAACTTCTTTGATAATTTCATAAGAAGCTTTCCCAAAATCTCCTGTTCTTCTTTATCGAACTCAGAAATTAATTCTTCTATTTCCTTACCAAAATTTTCAAACACACTTAGAGCTCTCATACCCTTGGGCGTTAAGCTTAACAAAACCTGTCTTTTGTCATTAGATTTTCTACTCCTGACGATGAATTTCTTATTTTCCAGAGTGTCAAGTATACCGCTTATAGTAGCAGGAGTGCATGTGAGGTATTTTGCAAGTGTATTTACAGTCGCAGCGTCAGGTCTTATATATTTTAGGAACAAAAGGGACTGCACTTGTGTGGGTGTTAGATGTTTTGATTTGCTTTCATCCCACTGAAGGTGCTTTATAGCTTTGCCTATGGTGAAGAGTGTCCGCGATATCTGAGCACTTACATTCCCCTGTCTATATATTGGATCGAATATAGACTTATTTGATCCCGTCATTTTGGATTCCTAAATAATTTTATATTATCGAACTATTACTCTTTTGTCAATCCACCCAGTAAATGTCAAGTACTTCGAGGACAAAATCACTAAGATTTTCATGAAAGTTTTGTATTCATCCATCCTTTTCAGAATGAAAAGGACTTGAACGGCCTTCCAAAAATTGCGTTAAGAAAATCAGGAACGAAGACGTTAAAAAAAATTTGCGGGCTGTGGCTGGGTTAAATTTTTTAGTCGGAGTGTATGATTTTTAGCAAATTTTTGGATAGCCTTGATTTTTGCTTCTTTGTATCAAGACAAAGAAGTTAAAAACGACAAGCACGACGAATCAGGAAAACGCTTTTAAAGATTCTGGCCCCGAAATATCTGACATTTACACAGCCCCCATTAATGTGTCTAATTTATGCCAGGGGTTACTTATCAAGAAAAGAAAAAGTGCCACCTACCCGAGATCTTACACGAAAAAACCCATCGCTGCAGTTCAATTTTATGCCTTTACTGCTAGCAGGGAGATGCTTTTTACACCAAACTTCTTGCTTGCGCCCCTGGCATTCTCGGAGATGAACTGGTACTGCGGATTATGCTGTACGGCCTCTACGCGTAGGCCCGCCGCTTCAATCGCCGTGCGGTAACCGTCCTGTTGCATTGCTCCACCGATGCAGGCGGCCCATAGTGTGGTATTGCACGTAATACCATCCGGGAGCTGTACCTCGGTTACGATGTCCGAGATGGCAAGGCGCCCGCCGGGTTTTAGCGCCCGTGCAGCCTCCTGAAACACTGTTCTTTTGTCAGGGGCGAGATTGATTACCCCGTTGCTGATTACGGCATCGAAGCTCTCGTCTGCACAGGGGATAGCGTCGATGTAACCCTTGAGATAGGTTATGTTGTTGAATCCTGCCCGATCACGCAAGCGCTCCGCCTTGGCGCGCTGTTCATCCGTCATGTCGATTCCTACTACTTTGCCACTTTGTCCCACCTTCAGGGCGGCAACGAAGGTGTCCATCCCTGATCCACTGCCAAGGTCAATTACGCTTTCACCCTCATGCAGATTCAATAAATGGAAATAGTAGCCGACGCCAGCAAACGATTCGATCGCCTCGGCCGGGATTTGGTCCAGGTCTTCTGGCGAATAACCCAATCTTTCCGCCAGCGCGCGGCCCATCTCGAAGTGAAACTCCCCTTCGGGGTTTAAGGCGACATCCCTGTACATGTCCTTTACCTTTTGTTCAAGTTCAGACTCGTTGATTGATTTAATAACGGTATTTGCTTTTGTTGCCATATGCCCTCCTATT
>DASWID010000064.1 GCA_036397855.1 Thermodesulfobacteriota bacterium
TCTGCATATAGTACTCGGCTTGAGGACATAGCTATTTTATTACGTGGCTTTTCAAATATTGTTGCATCGGGGGGAATCGAGGCAAAAGATCTAAAACTTACGGGCTCATTGGGAAAGGACGATGTTACCTTTAGCGGCAAAGCTGTTCTAATCGGAGTCGATTTTGACGATAGTGAAAGGGACATAAAGATAAATAAACTTGGAGGTAGCCTGGATTTTAAAAAAATTATTTCCCGGAGAGAATCAAGCGGCTTATCTATAAAGGGAAAGTTAAATTCAAAAAATGTTGTAACAAAACTCGGGTTATGGGAAGATTTAAATGCGGACTTAGAATTTAAAACCAATAGTAGATGGAATAGTTCCGAGCTTTCATTTTCTCTTAATGATCTAAATTTAAACATAGGTTTAAGCGATAAGATTAAGATATCGAATTTAAAGACGAAAGAGCCGATTAATATAAGTTTCACTAATACATCAGATAAGTCATTAAGTGAGGGTGAAAATCGGCTAAGGCGGAATAAGGTCTCTTTCATGAGTAGGGGGTTAACCTTTGAAAAGGCTTCATTGAAGGGGTATACGATCGAGAAGGGAGCAATTGACGATCTTATAATCCTCTATGGTATTAAGTGGGAATTCTATATGGCTATTAACGGTTCCGGTCTGGGATTGAGTGATAGAGATGAGAAAATATTTATTGACAGAATTCGACTTAGACTATCCTCAGACCGTACGGGCGAATCTGGATTAAAGGGAAATGTTAATTTAAAAGATGGAAGATATGATGATTTCAAATTTCCTTCTGTTACATCCGATTATGCAATCGAGAATGACGAGCTTAAACTCATCAATCTTAAAGCAAGGTTGGAAGGTTTGGGAGAACTCAAGGCAAATGAAACAGTGATAATATTTGGCGGGAGGGGAGATAGATTTTCCAGTAAAATTGAGTTTTCACAAGCCAGCTTTTCAGGGCCCAACTATGGAATTGAGTCAAAAGGAATGGGGGGAGAATTTATATACTATAATGGTAGAAATAAAAAAACGGATTGGGATGGGAATGTGTTTGTTGATCAAATTGATATAAAATCACAAAGTGCTAAGAAAGTATCACTGAAATTAGCTTCTTCATCGGATGGTATTAAGATAGATGATCTTGAAGGCAGTGTTCTCGGGGGAAGGCTGGGGGGTAGCTTGTTATTAAATATAAATAAACCTCTGTCATTCATTTCTTCATCCTTCATGATAGAAGACGCTAATATTCCCTACAAGTCCAATGTTTTTTTTCTTGAAAGAATGGTATTTGATTTCAAGGGAACTCTTGGTAAAGGTTTAACACCCCAAGGAGAGGGCGAACTAAAAATTGACAAATTGAGGGTAGGGGATAATAAAAAGGCTTCCAGCATCAGGAGTGGTGTGAAAATTCAGACAATTGGTGAAACTTTGCTATTTAAAGAAGGGTTTATAGAAAATGGAGATGGAGAAAAGCTTGAATTTACAGGTCGACTGGAGAATTTATTGAATGAACAAAGATCGTTAAAAATTAATTCAAACAAAATTCCCTTACCGGTGGTCAAGAGTATTTTAAATCCTATTCTGCCTGACTCGGTTAGAGGAGGTGAGTTAAGAGGCGATGGAAAGTTGGATATGGTATTTGATCATGCGCTACATAAAAATGTATCATGGAGCGGCAAATTGTCTCTTGCCAACACCTCCTTTGCCGGCGTTATTTCAGGGATCTCAATCTCTGTTAACGGTGTAAACGGTGTAATTACGTTTGACGAATACGGTGAGTCTCGAAATCTTCTGGCGTCCCTATTGCGTGAGCATCATAAGTTGGATAAGGAGGTATTTGAAAGGTTTTTATCTTTGTTGAATGACACTGAGATTTACGGTAAAAACGATTTCTTAACGATAGATGAGATAAAATATGGATTTTTGAGTTTTGATGACATAGAATGCATGTTTAGCATCAGCCAATTAAGACTCAATCTAAATCAGTGTTCATCCAATTTGTTTGATGGGAGAATATTTCTCGCTGGTGCCTTTAACTATGGAGGGAAAGAAGACAAATATAATCTTTCAGTTTTATTAAAAGATATAGGTCTGGGAGATATCTCTAATAGAGTCAATTCCATCAAAGATTATATCACGGGCAGAATAAATGGGCTTGTTTGGTTAAATGGTAAAGGAACGGAATTAGATACTATCGATGGACTTTTTGAATTCTGGTCTATAAAATCAAAGAAAGAGTCAAGGAGGCTGGGGAAGGCATTATTAGAGAAATTGGGAGCAAAGAGCAGATTCTTTCTTGGTTCATCAAGAAGGTATGATAGGGGTGAAATCTCAGGTTACATTAAGGACGGGGTATTGACCTTCAGTGAGTTTGACATATCTAACAGTATATTTGGCTATGAGAATTTATCTATTAAAGTAGATCCAAGAAGAAATACGATATCTTTGAACCACATGCTCTCCGTAATAAGAGAAATTTCAAAGAGGGCTAAAGAGGGGCAGCTTCAAATTGATCTTGGAAATAAAAGGAATTAAGGAGAAAGTCAATGACTAGAAACAAAATACTGGTTCTACTGTTTTGTTTTATATCTCTTCCGATATTTTTACAAGCTTGTGCTACTATAAATGTTAATGTTTATTTTCCGGCAGAGGAGGTTCGAGAAGCATATATTAATTTGGAGGAAGAACTGTTAAAGCCACAGGAAGGAGAGGGACCAACAAGCGGGCAACCACCTAAGAAGAAGGACTCTTCGGTGGAACCACAGAGCCGTAGAATATATCCCCAAAAACCTTTACTCACGTACAGGAGATTGATAAGACTTAGGGGTAATTACTCGTTAGATTTGTCGAAGTTTGCATGGGCGCAGGAAGATATCGCAAGAGAGATCACAAATAAGATTCGTAATATGCCAGGGGTGGTCAGGGCTTTTCAGAGCAGGGGGACAAGGCTTAGTGAAATAAGTAAAATGTTATCAGATCGTAAAGTGGGAGAGGGCAATAAGGGATTACTTGTGATGCTGGGTGATCTCACAGGTCAGGAAAGGAATGCATTTAATATGGAAAATCAAGACAGAATGAAAATTATAGACGGGATGGCTAGGGCAATTGTGGAGGTAAATGGTCTAGAGGCTACATCTGAAAATGTCGACCGCGTTGCTCCGGAGGCCGGGGAGCAGTTTGCTGCAGTTAGAAGAAGCGAGGCCATGCCTGGCTGGGCGATACAGCTCCCTAACGGGAGTTGGGTTACAAAACAATGAGCTAGATGAGAACCTCGTGGATAGTGTAAAAGCCCTTTCAGAATTCTCTTCTATTAATCTTCGCTCTGAGGAATTTCTTTAATCCCTTTTTCATTTTTTGGGATTTTTTATTGTAAAAGGAATGGACTACGTGCATCGTTTTTTTGTAAGTATTCAGAAAAGCAACACAGTCGGGACAAATGCTCAGATGTTTCTCAAATTCCAATGCAATGTCGGGTTTCAACGCTTCTGTTATGTAATCCATGATGATGGACGTAGTCTTCTTACAGTTTAATTCGATTTTTCGATTTTTCGTCTTTTCTATTTGTTTTCTTGTCATGAAAAACCAAATCCTGGAGAATATCAATTATCATCTTATTAGACGCTCGCAGTTCGGATTATGATTCTAAATAGTATACATTTTTGAACCTTAAGCAGATTTAAGAATTTTAGTATCCTAGATTGGCCGCTAGCTTTCCCCGTAAAAATAGCCGCGCACGATGGAGACGAGCCTTTACCGCTAAAATGCTCAATCCGAGTATTTCACCAATCTCTCCATTCGACATCTCTTCTAAATCACTCAATACTAACACTGCCTTATCTAAGGGCTGGAGCTGTTCTATTGCCTGACTTATTACACGGGAAATCTCCATATTACTCGCCAGTTTATCAACCTCTTGAGACCAATCTACCACTGGTCTTACTGCGTGATGGCCATCATCGCTGAACTTTGGTAGGAAGTCATCGATTGAAACGGATTCCTCTTTCCTCTGTCGGAGCTTTGTGATAGTTGCATTCACTGCGAGACGGTAGAGCCAGGTAGAAAATTTTGATTTACCCTGGAAGGTCTTCGACTTTCTATACACAAGCAGGAATACTTCTTGTACTACGTCCTCGGCATCTGGACTATTCCCCAACAGTTTAAGAGCCTGGTTGTAAACCTTGTTTGCATAGATACTGAATATTGTTTCGAATGCTTCGTGATCACCGCTCTTAAGCTGCTCTATGAGTACAGTTTCTTTATTTTCAAAGTACGTTTTTTGATTCAAAAACGGTTTCAAATCCTTTCCTATAGATGTTGGCTGATTCACAACGGTGATTGTATCCATTTCAATCTCCTTAACTCTTTAATTTCTATTTCGTGATTCTATCCCTGTTTACCAAGTCGCCCAGTAGCGATTCGATAAACGGAGAACAGTTAATTATGTCTATCCTGTGATCCATTATTTTTTCTATGAAACCAATTCCGTTATCGTCAATAAAACTCACACCCGAGAGGTCTATTATAATTCTCGTATCTTTATCCTTTTTGATTTTGAGATATAGCTTTTCAAATTCTGTCAGCCATTCTTCAACCAACTTGCCATCCATTCTCAGGTTAATTGTGTTCTCGTCCTCTTTGGTCTTAGTGATTTTAAACATTAGTTTGAGTCCTTTTATAAATCTGCTTCTTTAATCCAATCTTATCTGCGTTCAGTGTAATAGTGTAATAAGGTGGCAAGTGCTGTGCCAAAAGGGTTAGGGCTTTCATATAGATTCGTAAGTGGTTCAGTTTGTTGTGTTTTATGTATGGGTCATCATTAATTAGTTTTCGATAGGCCAAATATTTCTCACGAAATATCGAGCGTGGTTCGAAATATCACGGAGTCCGGACTAAAAGGGGCTAATACTACCACACCCTATTGATTGAGGGCGATCGGAGCACTATAATATACGGTTTATGGAGCTATTGTAAGAGTATTTTAGAACTTCTTTATGGTTGACGAGCGTAGTCCTACTAATATTAGATTTAAAAAGAATAATCGACGAGGGGCAGTCCAACATCAAGAACGAGATTTTGAGCAATCGGTCAATCCGGGTACAAATTCGTTTTCTCAAAGCTCTAAGGAATTAGAAAAAATGACCGACGAGCGGAAAGAGACAGCTACGCTCCCACTGCAAGACATTAAATCGGTGGAATTGCTCCAGCATCTTGCAGAGGGGACAGCCGCGGTTACCGGTTCAGATTTCTTTCGCTCACTCGTGCATCATCTTGCTTCTGCTCTCAACGTTCGCTATGCGTTCGTTACACAGTGTACAGATGAAGCCTCGACCAGGGTTCGAACCCTGGCCTTTTGGATGGGCAAAGAGTTCGGAGAAAACTTTGAGTATACACTGGCTGGGACCCCGTGTGAAAATGTCATCAATGGAAATGTATGCTGCTACCCCAATTCTCTACAGACGCTATTTCCGAAGGATGTCGGCCTGGCGGAATGGGGAGCGGAGAGTTTTCTAGGTATTCCTATTCGCGATTCATACCAGAACATACTTGGACATATTGCTATCTTAGATCGGGAACCGATGTCCGAGAAGCCACATGGACTGTCAGTTCTTAAAATTTTTGCAGCACGTGCAGGAGCCGAAATGGAGCGCGAGAAGGCTGTCCATAGTCTAAGGAAAAGTGAAGAGCGCTTTAGGGCTCTTTTTGAATCGGCCCCTATCGGAGTTTCAATCAACGATAACATTGGGAGATTCATGCATGTCAACAAATCGTTTCAGGATATGCTCGGATACACCGAAGAGGAACTCAAAGGCATGAGTTTTAAAGAAATAACCTTTGCAGAAGACCTTAACGAAAGTAAAAGACTGTTCACGGAGCTAGTGGAGGGGAACATCGGGGATTTCCGAATTGAGAAACGTTATGCTAAAAAAGATGGTCGGCTCATTTGGGCAAATACGATATGTTCATCCATACGCGACGACGACGGAAATTTCATGTATACGTTTGCTATGGTAGAGGACATAACCGAGCGAAAGCATGCCGAGCAGGCTCTTCAGGAGGCTCTATTTGAAGTTGAACAACTAAAAAACCGCCTTGAGATTGAAAATGTGTATCTGCAGGAAGAAATCAAAACTGAATACAATTTCGAAGAGATCGTAGGTCAGAGCGAACCACTCAAAAAGGCACTACGCAACGTAGAGCAGGTGGCAGCATCTGATTCCACTGTCTTGATATACGGTGAGACCGGTACGGGTAAAGAGCTTATAGCTCGAGCCATACATAACCTTAGTGGTCGCGAGGAGCGGCCCCTTGTGAAGGTAAACTGTGGGGCTATCTCTGCGGGACTAGTTGAAAGTGAACTCTTTGGCCACGAGAAAGGGGCTTTCACGGGAGCTCTCCAGCAGAGGGTTGGGCGCTTTGAGCTTGCTGACGGCGGCACAATATTTTTGGATGAGGTTAGCGAATTGCCCCTTGACACTCAAGTCAAGCTATTGCGTGTTCTTCAGGAGGGAGAATTCGAACGTGTGGGCAGCAGTAATCCTATCAGGGTGAATGTGCGTGTAATTGCGGCTACGAATCGAAATCTTACTGAGGCTGTTAAGAAAGGATCTTTCCGCACTGATCTTTTTTACAGGCTGAATGTTTTCCCTATTGAGGTGCCCCCACTGAGAGAACGTAAATCTGATATTCCACTTTTGACAAATTTCTTTCTTACTAAATTTGCTAAAAAGATCAATAAACAGTTTAAGCCAATATCTAAAGACACTATGGATAGGATAACTTCTTATCGCTGGCCCGGGAACATAAGGGAGTTACAAAATGTGATTGAACGCGCTGTTGTACTTTCCCAGGGGTCGGAGATTCAGATCGATGAATCTCTGTTGGGTTTAAACGTCTCTTCTGAATTGACAATGGATCAAACCCTGGAGGATGTGGAGCGATCCCATATAACTAGTATTCTTGAGAAGACAAACTGGGTGATTGACGGGGAAAAAGGTGCCGCTTCAATCTTGAAGATAAATCCCAGTACACTCCGTTCTCGAATGCAAAAACTCGGCATAAAGAAACGACACCCCAATACATAAACTTATTAAGGATCCGATTCCATTAAATTACTGAGAATGTAGCGCGTCCCATGGACGGGCATCGTTCGGGATGCTGAGTGCATCAGCCCCTACATTTACCATTCATCTCCCTTCCCCCTTTACTAAAGGGGGAAGGTTAGGATGGGGGATCATAACTTTACTTTCTGCTCCCAAAGACATTGGTCAGTAGCGTGGCTGAATTGTTTGCATTATTGGAGTCTGGCGTCAAAGAATTGACACTCGCAGTATTTGATATTGTTGTTTTGCCGCGCGCGTTGACCTTCACCACTAGATTGACTGCGGCGCCTTCTCCTCTATCAATAGTTCCCAGACTACAGCTAAGCGTGCCGGTTGATCCGACAGGAGGATTCGTACAGCTTCCTTGGCTTGTGCTTGAGCTCACGTAAGTCGTGCTCACCGGTAGGGGATCATTCATAATGACTCCATTCGCTTCCTCATCCCCCTCATTAGAGACCATAATGGTGTAGGCTAGGTTCTTTCCCCTTTTCACGGGGTCCTTGTCTGCCGATTTACTTATGGAAAGATCAAGAGGTTTGGACTCAAAAGCCCCAATGTCGCAATCCATTCCCTGAGGTCTTATGACACCGCGCTGGTCCGTCTCGACAGGGTTGCCGTCAGTATCAGTGCAGTCAGCGACCGGTATGGCATCAATTGCGGGGCTTGTGGGCTCGAGAGCAATGGTTTGAGTTGGTCCGCCATTATCCTGAAGTACCGTGGGGTCGAGCTCTGGATTTGTGTTGGGCAGAGAATTATTTGCAACCATAAAACCACAGGTTGCTCCGTCATCGATATTAAATCCGCCATCGGTAATCGTCCCAAGGCAATTCCCGCCTGGGTTATCTGCCATGATCGTGTTGAGAAGCTCCGCGGATGCGCCCATTGAATTGATAATGCCACCTCCGCCGTTGGCAGCACTATTTCCAGTGAAAGTGCTGTTTATGACGGTAAGAGTAACACCCGCGATTCCACCAACGTTTGTTATGCCTCCGCCCTGCCCAAACATACCAGTGCTATTTCCAGAGAAAGTGCTGTTTATCACTATTAAATTACCTTCATTATCGATGCCGCCACTGCTAGAGTTTCCGATATTCCCTTCAAATGTGCTGTTAATCACTGTTAGCATGCCGCGATTTCTGATGCCGCCGCCGAAAGTTGGTACATTATTATGAGAGAAGGTGCTGTCCATTATGGTCGCTGTAGCAGAACTATTGTTGAAGATGCCGCCGCCGTTGTTAGCGCTATTTCCTGCGAATGTACAGTCTAATACAGTAAGCAAGCCATCATTTCTAACGCCGCCGCCTGCAACGTTTGGATCGCCAGCGTCTTCAACAGTCAGGTTTTCTAGGGTAAGCTCTGCACCCGGGTTCACAAAAAACACCTGCAATGCATTACTACCGCTTATCGTAATTGAGTCTCCGCCGTCAATGGTGAGCCCGTCGGCATCGGTAATATTCGGCAGGGTTGAGCCTAGCATGATCGTCCCCATTAGCCCTGGCGCGAACACTATGTCGTCAGCACCCATGGCAGCATTAGCCTGATCAATTGCATCCCGGAGGCTTCCTCCGCCGCTATTGTTCAGATTGATCACTGTGAATGTTGCAGCCATTGTTCGCGTTGTGATTAAAAGAAACAATAGCGACATAAAAAAACATACTAGAAGCTTCACCAAAAACACCTTCTCAAATTTACATATTAATCGCATCGTTCTACCCTCCCCTATTTTTTACATATGAGTCCGCTAATATTGTACGTATTAGATGCACCCTGTTTAATGTTTGCACCTTCGATTTAGAACTAATAATGTATAAACCCCATTGCTATATTGATTAGATCACAGTCGGGGTATCTTGTCAAGGGGATTTTTTGCTCAGGCAAAAAATTTCTATTAATACGGATGGATTGAAACCCTGGATGCAAGGGAGAAAGGCTTATCGCTGCTGGCCTGCTTTGAGTCCTGGGACGTGGGAATTCCGAAGTGTCGAAGGACGAAAAAAGAGGTTGCCCATTCGGTTCCCACACAGAATTAAAAATGATCCCTTGACCCCTGAGCCTGTCGAAGGGTGAATTCATTCATGAATCATTTATGCTTTTTTCGCGGATTCAGAGCGCCCTTCGACTGAGCTCAGGCCGATCGGTTTTTAGAAGCAGAGACGCAATTGATAGATCGGTGATTCTTTTGGAGCCTGCATCCTGCATCATCAATCTTTTTTAGCGGCTGATTCCGTCTCCATCCAGGCTCTTAGTACCTCAGCGACTGTCCATGCCTGGGCTATGCAGCCTCGTGGTGTAAACGGCGCATCTCCATCAAATATTTCGCTTAGACTTCCAAGACCATGTGCAAATAATTGATTACACATTGGTTCTAGAAATTCTCTAGCTCTAATTCGGTCATTATAGACTTTAAGATGTGCTAGAACAAAAGGTCCTAACAACCATCCCCATACTGTTCCCTGATGGTATGCACTATCTCTATGAAACTGGTCTCCTCCGTAATGTCCTTTATATTGAGGATTTCTATTATCGAGGCTCCTAAGTCCATGTGATGTGAGTAAACGAAGAGCGCAAATATCTACCACTGCCTTTTGTTGTGGAGTCGTTAGTGGGCTTTCAGGTAGTGAAACGGCAAATATCTGGTTTGGTCTTATTGATGGATCGTTTCCGTCAGGTCCATCTATAACGTCGTAACAATATCCTAGTTTATCGTCCCAGAAGCGCCTGAATCCCCCTAAAGCCTTTTTTGCTGCGCCCTCGTATTCTTTCGATGTTTTCTTAATCCGCTTTGCGAACTTCGCCATGGTTAAAAGAGCATTGTACCACAGTGCGTTAATCTCAATCGGTTTACCGATCCTTGGAGTTACTACCCAATCTCCTATTTTGGCATCCATCCATGTTAGTTGAACCCCTTTTTCGCCCGAAAAGAGCAAGCCATCATTTGGGTCGACGTGAATGTTGTAACGTGTTCCCCGAGTGTGCCATTCAACAATTTCTTTGAGAACGGGGAATAGTTCTAATATAAAATCATCATCCTCTGTTGAATCATGATATACCCGAATTGCCTCGAAGTACCACAGAGTTGCATCTACAGCGTTGTATTCCGGTTGTTCACCTGAATCCGGAAACCTATTCGGTAACATTCCACTATCGACGTATTTTGCGAATGTTCGCAAAATGGAGCGACACACGTCAGGCCTGCCGGTAGAAATAGTGAGACCGGGAAGACTGATCATCGTGTCTCTACCCCAATCGCTAAACCAGTGATAACCTGCGATTATGGTTTTTCCATCAGGCTCTTCGGGCAATGGTCTTCTGACAATAAACTGATCCGATGCAAGTGCAAGTTGACCGATCCAGGGTGGAATATGATTTACATCTCCATGGATTGTTGAGCGTAGTTTTTCTATGAGTCCCTGCTCATAGTTCAATCGCGATATCAGTGCTTTTTCGCCATTTGAATCTGTGCTCTCATCGGTACTTGCCACGAATGTGAGGGACTCGCCTGGGTTAAGGGTCGCTTTAAAGGTTGCGGCGTGCAGATGATCCTCTATGTGATCGAGACCGCGGTATTGTCCTAGGGATAGATTAAATCCATAATACCAGTCATGTGTGGATTGAGTTTCGGCTTTATCTGATAAGATGCAAAAAGGTATTGCCCCGGGATAAGCCACTATGCGGATCCCTTTTTCGGCGTTTTCAATGCCCATCTGCCAACCCCCTCCGTGCGTGATGCCGTGGTAATCACGATAGTTAACAAGTGCCTTAATTGACAGGGTGAGGGGTGCGGTTGCGCGGGATAAGGTATAGCGAATGTAGGTTGTGTTGGCACCCTGCTCCATCCATATACGTTTTTCCAATAAAGCATTTGCGCATGCGAATCTCCAAACCGGTATTGTTCCATCTAGAAAAAAGCTTTCGATGCTTATATAGCCAATGGGGGATACAGTTCCATCACTCCAGCGGTTCGCAAATAGCTGGTATTCTGATCCGTTATAAGATACGGTCTCATCGAGTTTGGAAAGCAAAAGGGTTCTGCCTAGAGGGGGCTTGAGAGCGGCTACAAGCAAACCGTGATACCGTCGAGTAAGCATTCCTGCGACTGTACCGGAGGCATAACCACCGATCCCGTTGGTAGCTAACCATTCCCTGCTTTCAACTGATTCCGGGTAACAACACGTCTCGCGTCCGAATTTGACCAGCATTATTAAATCAACCTCCAAGTACGTGTGTGCTAATTATTGTTTAAAATTCATCGGAGTAGGGAACGCATATCCTTCGGCCAGGCTCAGGACAGGTATGCGTTCCCTACAGATTTGATCATATTTTAAACTGCCATCAGATCTCTCGACCCTTCGACGTGATCTTCATCTTAATCCTTTTCTCTTCCTGAGCCTTCTCGATTAACTCAGGCTCTTTTTTTTTGCAAACAATATTCCCCACATTGCTGTATAAGTTTTGCCACGACGCCAGTCCAGCCCGTCTGATGACTTGCTCCTATTCCAGCTCCGTTATCTCCATGAAAGTATTCATGAAAGAGTATCAGGTCATGCCACTGAGGATCGTTTTGAAACTTCTTAATCCCACCATATACGGGCCTCCTACCCGACGAGTCTTTGAGAAAGATGTTCATAAGCCTGTGGGATAATTCGGCTGCCACTTCCCAAAGTGTCATTTCTTTACCTGAACCGGTAGGGCACTCAACCTTGAAACTATCACCTAGATAGTAATGAAACTTTTGAAGCGACTCTACCAGGAGAAAATTCACTGGAAACCAGACGGGTCCCCGCCAATTGGAGTTTCCACCGAAGAGACCGCTCGAGGATTCGGCTGGTTCATAATCGACTCTGTATTCTTGCCCGTTAACGTGAAATATATATGGATTTGAGGCATGAAATCTGGATATGGCGCGGATTCCATACGGCCCAAGGAATTCATTTTCATCAAGCATCTTCTGGAGTACGCGCCTAAGCTTATCCTGGTTCACAATCGAAAGAAGTCTCCTTTCTCCAGCGCCGGGGGTTCTCATACAGGCGACATTTTTCTTAAGTTCTTCGCGATTATCTATGAACCATTCAAGCCGCCCTTTAAAACCTTGAAGCATATGGAGGGTTTCGGCTTCCATTGTCTGAACGGCAAATAGTGGGATTAGACCCACCATGGAACGGACTTTCATAGGCAGGTGACGACCATTGGGTAAATTCAGTACGTCATAATAGAATCCGTCGTCTTCATCCCAAAGCCCTTTGCCTTCGCCAAGCAAATTCATTGCGTCGGCTATGTATAGAAAATGTTCGAAGAACTTGCTGGCAATGTCTTCATAGCTCGGATTATATTTTGCCAATTCAAGGGCGATAGCCAACATATTCAAACAATACATTCCCATCCAGCTTGTTCCATCTGCCTGCTCAATGCTTCCACCCGTTGGAAGTCTTGCGCTTCTATCAAAAACGCCAATGTTATCCAATCCGAGGAATCCTCCCTCAAATACGTTTTTACCTTCCGAGTCCTTTCGGTTTACCCACCATGTAAAATTAAGAAGCAACTTCTGAAATACCCTCTCTAAGAATAGCCTGTCTTCACGACCGTACATTTTCTTCTCTATCTTATACACACGGAGTGCCGCCCAGGCATGTACGGGTGGATTAACGTCGCCAAAAGCCCATTCATACGCAGGAAGTTGACCGTTGGGATGCATATACCATTCCCTCGTGAGGAGTATGAGTTGGCGTTTTGCAAATTCAGGATCGATCATTGCGAGGGGAATTGTATGAAATGCCAGGTCCCATGCGGCGAACCAGGGATATTCCCATTTATCGGGCATGGAGAGGATGTCGTCGTTATAGAGATGAATCCAATCCCGATTTCTGCCGTTCTTACGTTCAACAGGGGGAGGTGGGGCAGCCGGGTCACCTTTGAGCCAATCCCCTACCACGTAATGATAGAACTGTTTACTCCAGAGCATACCGGCGAAAGCCTGTCGCTGGATACTCCTTAATTCTTCAGTTAATGGAAAGGGTGAGACGAGGTTGTAAAATTCATCCGCCTCTTTCAAACGTTCATTAAAACTTGATTCAAATTGATCTCCAAGTGGATCAGGTAAATCCTTTTTGTCGCTAAGACGCAGCCGGACAGTCTTTGTTGCTCCTGAGTCAATTCGAAGCATATAATGGGGCGAGGCCTTTGTTCCATTCTTATCTGGATTCACTGCACCTTTGTTATTATGCACAATGTAGTCAGCAATACCGTTCTTAACATAGGCTGATCCGTTATTAAACCCGTATAGTCTTTCATAGTTAGTTTCATTTTCTGTGAAGAGAATTTCATCCGGATTGTTGCAATATAGCCACATTTTTCCTAGGCCAGGGTGAGAAGCTTCTACTACATTCTTATCTCCCTTTCCTCTTATCTCCTTTAGGTAGGGTTTATCGACGTCACCATTCCAGGTCCATCCGTTGCGAAACCATATGGTTGGCAATAGGTGCAAAATGGCCTCGTCATGTCCTCGGTTTACGGCCGTAATTTTAATGAGTATATCTTCTGGCTCGTCCTTGGCGTATTCTATGAATACATCGAAATAGCGATCGCCGTCAAATACCCCAGTGTCTATGAGCTCAAATTCAAAGTCCCTCCGGCTCCTGCGCCTATTTTCTTCCACAAGTTTTGAATACGGAAAGGCGTCTTGCGGATATTTGTACAGATACTTCATATATGAATGGGTCGGAGTGCTATCCAAGTAGAAATAATATTCCTTTACATCTTCACCATGATTGCCTTCACTTCCGGTCAAGCCGAAGAGTCTTTCCTTTATTATTGGGTCATTTCCATTCCAAAGTGCTATTGCAAAGCAAAGCCGCTGGTGGTTGTCTGAAATACCGGCGATGCCGTCTTCTCCCCATCTGTATGCCCGAAATCGTGCTTGGTCGTGTGTAAAATAGTCCCATGCTGCTCCATAGGGACTATAGTCTTCTCTTACTGTCCCCCACTGTCGCTCACTCAAATATGGTCCCCAACGCTTCCAATGGGCTTTTCTGTTACGGTCTTCCTCAAGCCTTTTCTCTTCGTTTGTCATCGTTTTCCTCCAATGCTTTAAATTACAAACTCCAAGCACCAAACTGCAGACAAATTACAATTACCAATAGTCAAATCACAAATAAAAGGTTTAACCATCTAATTTGGAATTTGGGTTTTGAGATTTGTGATTTTTCCATTATAGTGGTGCAACTTCGCAAAAAACCTTAATGGCTCCTTTTGCATTTGTGAGTGTATTTATCAATTCCTCATAATTTTCAAGGCCTTTGACAGGATGGGTTAGAAGCTTTGAGAGCCAGCCAGGCCATTCGAGGTCTGCCTGCGAAAGATCCTTAACTCCTATCTCAAAATACTCCCTGTTTGCGTTCACCGTGCCAACTACAACCTTGTTTCCGAGAACGAATCCCAGATTAATCATATCCGCAGGAACCTCTATGGTTCTTCCTCCCCCGGTTACGCTTGAGAGTACAAGGACGCCGTTTTTCCCCAGTATATTCATGGCTTCGAAGACAATTGGCGAAAATCCTGTCGCTTCAAAAATGAGATCATATGGACCATGCTCTTTGGCAGAATCAGTGAGAGAAATGTCATCAGTGCTGTGATAGCAGGCTCCTATTTCTCCCAATAGGTCTGAATTTAAGTACGGGGGTTTGGTCCTTCCGAATGTGCAGACTTCTAATCCCCTCAGGCGGAGGGCCATTGTTGCTAGTATTCCGATCGTTCCCGCTCCAAGCACTGCGGCTCGCCTTGGGTTCCAAATTCTAAGCCTGCGCTGGATCTCATAAGCCTGGACTATACCCTTTTCTATCACGCTAGTAGGCTCAAGAACGACCCCGACCCCCTTCAGCCCCTGTGGCACCTTTACTATGTATTCAGGCTCATCAACATAATATTCCGTCAGGTATCCATGACGAAGATTTATTCCGCGCTCAAAGTACACGTCATCTGTTGTCATATCATACATCCCTATCTTATCGTAGGGTGAACCTCCGGGCCGTCTCACAGTTGCCACGACATAATCACCTGGCTTGAACTCGCTGACATTCGGTCCGACTTCTTCGACAATACCGAAGGATTCATGGCCGGTAATGAGGTAATCATCTCCAGGCGGTGCAGCGCCATATTCTGCGGCGTTGATCTCTTTGTCTGTTCCATCCACCCCGACGCGAAGTACCTTGACCAATACTCCGCGCCCATTTGAAATATCGTTTAGTTTTGGTTTCGATACCTCTCGCAAATGTATTGAGTTTGGTTTCCCTGGTATAACGGCGATTGCCTTCATTTTTGACCTCCCGTAAAGTAAGAGTTACTCAACAATTACTAGTCAATTATTTCTCAACTATTCTGATAACGTGACCGTCAGGGTCACGAACTAGAACTCCCTTTCTAAAACCAAGTTTATTCTCCGGAACTTCCACGACTCCGGATGAGACAAATTTGTAATCTCCTTCTCTGATTTGCTTAACTGCATCATCTAAGTCATCTACTACCAGAGTTGTCTCCCAATGCATTATATCGTTTGCGCGTTCGTCAACCGGAATTGGCCGTCCATCGCCGGGTGAGATATATTCCAGAAATTCGATCCCCGGCCCCATCGGACTGCGCAGACCAGTTATCTGCAGATGCGCTCCGAATACGTTATTCAAATGCTCCTGTTCTGTTCCATAATTTTCACTATCACCCTTAACCTTAGTCCCCATTATGTCTCGGTAAAACTTGAGGCTTTGAGCTGTATCGCTTACAACAATAGCCGTATGATCTATCCCCATGAATAATTTGCCAGGGGGTACTTGCCATTTTGGATCTCCTTTTCCGGGAGGGAAGTATATGATCTCGAGATTATGACCGTCGGGGTCCTTAAAATAAAAGGCCTTTATTCCGGCAGCGGCTTTATTCCAGTCTGGAAGTCTCTGAGGGGCAGTAGAAGCGTGCTGCACTTTGTGTTTGCGCAGATGTTCATATGCATTATCCATGTCATTCACCACAATTGCTATATGCTGAAACCATTTATCATTGCTTCGAGACTCGATCGGTACGGGCCTTCCCTTCGGAGTCAGATATTCGGTTAACTCGATAAACTGATCTCCCAGCTTCAAACGTACTACACGCATACGGATGCCAAAGATCCCCTGAAGTTGCTCGTACTCGGATCCCCAGACCTCAACATCCGAAACCTTTTCGAAAGGAAGAACATTGGTATAGAAATCGATGGAGCGATCCATGTCGGAGACCGTCATTCCGATGGTATCAACGGCCTTCACCATCGTTTTGTCGGTTTGCTGCTCTGACCAAGCAGGGGAGGGCCACGGACTGACCGCGATTGAAGACAAGAGAACGAGTACTAAAGAGAGAGGAATCAAACGAAATGATAGAAAAGACAGTTTGGATATAGGTGATACTCGAGTTGTCATTTCAATTAGTTTGAGCTTCCTCATTTCCTATATGCAAATGCATTGTATCTTGCAGGACACCCAAAGAGCTTCCATGCTTCGACTAGCTCAGCATGAACGGGAAGTAACCGATAGTTGCCTTACCAATTTCCCCGTTCAGCCAGTGCCCTAAGTTTAATCGAAGGGCCCGTCCTGAGCTCGTCGAAGGATCGAAGGGTGAAACGTCATTTCCCGTTATCCGAGTCGGTCAAGAATGTGATCACCTACTCGTAGAGCGTTCGCCATAATTGTAAGGCCCGGATTTACTGCACCGCAGGAAGGGAAAAAACTGGCATCAACGACGTATAAATTATCGATGTCGTGCGCCTTACAGTTAATATCGAGGGCTGACGTTTTAGGATCGTTTCCAAAGCGGATAGTACCGTTCTGGTGGGCAACACCGGCAAGAGGAATACGCTGACCGATAAACAGATTTCGCGCAAATAAACCCTGATGACATTCATGCCCATGAACAGGGCACTTTGACTGCTGGTTCATAAGACTTTTAAGCTTATCTGTAAGTTGTTTGTGACCTTCTTCATTGTTGGGTTTGTATTGGAGCACGATATTTCCGCCTTTGTCTATTGTGACTCGGTTATCAGGATCGGGAAGGTCTTCCGATGTAAGCCAGAAATCGAGTGAGTGGGTAGCCATGTAGTTAAGGGTCCATTTTGGGGTTAGGGCAGGTGCTCCGGCTTTAAGTGTTTCAGCATCAAGTTTGCCAACAAAAGAGATATGTCCCATCGGATATTCCCATTCCTTGGAACCGAAATAGAAATCGTTCACTGAGAGGGTCTTCTGAAATACTGTCGGATTCGGACACTTTGATATGGCCATCAATACTGAATTTACGTGGCCCATATAATGCCTTCCGACAACATCGGAGCTGTTAGCCAGACCATTGGGATGCTTGTCATTTGCCGACCGCAGTAGTAATGCGGCAGAGTTGATAGCCCCACATGATACCACTACTATATCTCCCGAGTAACCTACTGTTGATCCGTTACGTTTAACATGAACCTTGGATATGTCCCGTCCAGTGGGACCAGTCTCTAGAATTGTGACAAAGGAATTTGTCAACAGCGTTACATTGGAATTATGAAGAGCAGGTTCCACACAGCACACATGGGCATCGGACTTCGCATAAACAAGGCATGGAAATCCATCACAGGTATTGCAGCGAATGCAGCGGCTGGTGTGAGGATTTTGTTCATCCAGCATGACGCCGAGCGGGGTATGAAATGGATTGAGGCCGTGGCTTGAAAAGTCGTCACTGAGCTGCTGTATGCGTGGCTCATGGCTTACAGGCGGGTTCGGAAAAGGTGTTTCAGAATGGGGCTCAGTGGGATCTTCACCACGCTTGCCATGCACATGATAGATCTGTTCAGCTTTAGTATAATAGGGCTCCAGGTCTTCGTAACTAATGGCCCAAGCTGGGGAGATACCGCCATGGTGGTTTAACTCGCCGAAATCTTCTTTGCGCAGGCGAAAGAGTGCAGCACCGTAGAACTTCGTGTTTCCTCCTACATAGTAGTTTGTGTGGGGGTGCAGTTCTTTACCATCCTTATCTCGCCATATCTCTTTGGTATTATATTTTCCCTCCACATTGACGGCGAGCGCGTTCCAGTTGTCTTTCTCTCTTGGCACATAGTCGCCGCGTTCCAGGAGCAAAATCTTCTTTCCTGAAGGGGCCAAATGATGTGCTAGAGTACCACCGCCCGCTCCGGATCCGATGATGATCACATCATATTGATTTTCTGTGTTCATTATCTAAGCTCCTTAACCCGCACTCGGTTTTAATGGAGCCGTGCCAAAGTTTACGCCAAACCTACGACACCAGATTGTTACGGCTTTGTATTTATTGTAGTCAATATCAGATGGGAGATCATAGTTCTGGTCGCCGACATTTCCTTTGAGTGCCGCTAAATGAATAAATCCAGCGTTTTTGACTGTATCATTGTCGTTGGCATCTTCCGCTGCGACCAAATAGACCTGCACGTCTGGACCATTTGAGGTTTCGAAGTCCGTGAAGCGCAATACCTGTTTGCCATCTGGGAGTTGATATATGGACGCAGTTCCTTTTGTTTCGTGTGCAACACCATGAAAGCTTCCATTGTAAAGAAGCTTAGGTTGGCTTTCGGATTCAGTGGTTTGTACTGCTGTTGTTCCGGGAAATTCCTCGTCAACGGTCTTGCTTATAAATATTTTCTCTGGACGGAATAAATACCAAAGAGCAAATATGATTATCAAAACAATGATAATTACTAAATTACGTATATTCATAATTTAAAAACCTCCAAGTTTTTTTTGATTTTACATTTTAAAACTTAACATGCAGTTTCTCGAAAATTAAATTAGTTAAATCATCAATCAATTGCTTTTTTAAAGTATTAGACGTTTAAATTTATGAGAAAGATGTAACCATTTGGGAATTTTGTTTTTTATAAAACCTATCTGTTGGTATTCAGCCTGATTCCATACAAAGCTCAATCGGCGGTGCAGAAATTTGATTCTTACTTTTCAAAAAGATTCTGATATTCTCCGTACCCTTCTTTCGCTAAATCTTCTTTGGGGATAAAGCGGAGCGCTGCGGAATTTATGCAATATCGCAGTCCTGTCGGCTCGGGTCCATCTTCAAATACATGTCCGAGGTGGGAATTAGCGTTTTGGCTCCGAACCTCGGTCCTGGACATGAATAAGCCGTCGTCTTGCCTTTCCACAATATTTTCTTTCTCGAGTGGCTTGGTAAAGCTCGGCCATCCGGTGCCGGAG